>CAUJKL010000412.1 GCA_963204995.1 Planctomycetota bacterium
GACGAAATGCTGACAGTCACGATCAACGATGTGAATGACGCCCCGACGGGAATCGCGATCAGTAGCACTGCCGTCGCAGAAGCTGAGCCCGTTGGGACACTAGTCGGCACGTTCTCGACGACTGACCAGGACGTCAGCGACACACACAGCTACGCGTTCGCGACGGGTGAGGGCGATACGGATAACGCTTCGTTCACCCTCAATGGCGACCAACTGCTGACGAATGAAGTCTTCGACCACGCCACCAAGGATACCTACAGTATTCGCGTTCAAAGTACGGACGCCGGGGGCCTGACGGTCGAAGAAATTCTGACCATTACGATCATCGATCCGAACATGGCGCCGACGGCAATCGAATAACAATCTAACCGTCTGTACTCGGACGGTTAGATTGAGCGTTGCCCTCCTTGTGTTTCTGCCATGAAACCAAGGAGGGTTTCTTCGTGGCTGCTGTACCAAATTCCGACAACTCCCACCGTCTTCGCATCGACCAGCGACTTCACGTTCAACCTCCTCCACTTCCAGCAAGTTCCAAGACAGCCAACCGCCCCCCCCCTCGACACAACTCGTAAACACAGCACATCTTCCAAACGACAGTGCCATCGGTCGAACCATTGTCGACAACGATGATTTGTTGGTCGACCGGAGATTCGTAAACGCGCTGGAGAATCGTCTCCAACGCGTTTACGATGCTCCGGTCGACGTGCATCTCAGCAAACATGACGTCGTTCAACCCGATCTCGTCGTGATTTTGAACGCCAAGAAATTCATCGTAACGCCAACGAAGGTGAAGGGTGTTCCGGATTTGTTGGTGGAAATCCTGTCGCCTTCGTCAATCGATTACGATCGAGAGCGGAAGCGGAACTTGTATGAGCGGTGCGGGATTCCTGAGTATTGGATCGTCGATCCGTTTGACCACAAGCTGGAGCAACTGGTGCTACGAGATGGCCGTTACCAGTTGGAGCCGGAAGCGGATATCGTGCGTCCCGTTTTCATCACGGACATCGCTATCCCGTTGAGCGAAGTCTGGTGACACTTACTCGTTCGTCAGATGTGGCCTCACTAACGAAGTCCAAATCGCGTAACCCTCTTCACTCAAATGCAGCCCGTCTTCCACGAAGAGTTCCTTTCGTGGCATTCCGTCTTCGCCGATCATCGGCTTGTCGACGTCCACGAACTCAAGTCGCTCGTCCTTCGATGCCAGTTCCGCGATTAAACGATTGGCTTCGCGCACCTGAGCGATCAAGGCCCAGCGTTTGATGCTTGGCTTGATGGCAATGTAAACGATCTTCGTCTTCGGCAGCTTGCTGTGAATCAATTCGACGAGTTGCTTGACATCGTCGAAAACTCGCTGAGGCGTCTTGTCGTGACCGATGTCGTTGTCACCGGCATAGACGACGACCACTCGCGGTTCGTATTTGACGATGATCCGATCGGCGAATTCAAGCGAGTCGGAGACTTCCGAGCCGCCGAATCCGCGATTGAGCACGTTCCGATCGGGAAACCACTTCTTCAAGTCCCACTTGCGGATACTGGAGCTGCCCACGAAGACGATCCCGTTCTTGGGAGGTGCTTGTTCGGCGTCTTGCTTCTCGAAAGCCTGGATCGCGGACTCCCAGCGGCCTTCCTCCGCCATCCCAAAACTGGCGTCGAGGAATATATGCGAGGCAATCAGGAGGGCAACAATTCTAAACGCGGCGTAAATTCGCATTCGTAGACTCCACGAGGAAAAAGTAGGCCGGAACAAGTCTTCGTAGTTCCGGCACGAGCCAATCGTCACGCAGTTGCCGGAACTGCGCAAAGCCTTGGTCCGGCCTACCGGTTATAGAAGGTCGGGTTCTTCCCACACCGTATGGTAAGCACCGATCTGCTCAAAGTACTCCATCAGCTGCTGATAAAACAGGTGCGTGCCGATTGTCGCACTGTCGCCGATGACAATCAGTTTCCGGCGGGCGCGTGTGAGAGCGACGTTCATGCGGCGGACGTCTGCCAGAAACCCGATCTCGCCATTGGCGTTGGAACGGACCAGCGAGATCAGCACGGCTTCTTTTTCGCGACCTTGAAATCCGTCGACGGTATCAATTTCCAGTCGTTCGATGTCAATCATTTCTCGAAGCAGTCGGACTTGGGCGGCGTAGGGTGCGATTATGGCGATGTCTCTCGCAGCAAGGCCCGTGTCGAGTAAGGACTGTACTTTACGGCGGATGAGTTCCGCTTCAGCTGGATTACGGCGACTCTCGCCGTCCGGCTCTAACTCTTCGTCGTAGCCTGCACCCGCCGTATCCACGAACTCAACGGGCGAGAATGTCGCATCGGAGAGCTCGATGCCAGGAAGATCGTGCAGCAGGTGCTCACGAACACTTTCATCAGCGACCAACGCCGATTCGTAGAACTGCTGCGATGAAAAGTCCATGATCTGCTCGTGCATGCGATATTGGACGGTCAAGCGATGTGAAGCTCCGTCGCCATGCAACTCCATCAGTCGCTCGAACAAGCTCACGGCGAATCCTTCTTTAATTGCCTCACGCGAGACGACGGTTGGTGGCAGTTGGCAATGGTCGCCCGCCAACAGAACTCGCTCGCAACGAGATAGAGGTATCCAACAAGTTGGCTCCGTGGTCTGACAAGCTTCGTCGATCACCAGCCAGTCAAAACGTCGTCTTCCCAAAAACTCGGCGTCGAGTCCCGTGAGCGTGGCACACAAGATATCCGCACCGTCGAGAATCTGTTGCACGACTTGACGTTCCAAGCGTCGCGCGTCTTCGAGCATGCTTTTGGCTTCTTCGCGTTGCGATTGCTTCTCGCCGGGCAAGGGCTTGGCTCGGGTATACCGACCGGCTCGAGCAAACAACGCATGAGCATCACGAACCAGTTTCTTCGCGATGCGCATATCATCGTGCTCGTCGACCATCAGATCCAACGTATGGGCTCGCAGTTCGGGCATCACCCGCGCCGGATGCCCTAAGCGAACGACGCGTGTGCCGGCCGACAGCAGCTTCTCGAACAAATTGTCGACAGCCATGTTGCTCGGGGCACAGGCGAGTACCTTCTCGCCTTTGGCGACAACCTGCCGAATGATCTCGACGACGGTCGTTGTCTTTCCCGTACCAGGCGGCCCGTGAATCATCGATAGATCGTCGGCAGCGAGCGCGAAACGAATTGCCTCGATTTGCGAATCGTTCAGTGAAGGAGCGAAGATCGCAGGCGTGTCTTGTGCTCGAGTGGTCGGGGCGACTTCACCCAGAAAGATACCTCGCAACTGAGCAAGTCGGTCACCCGTCGCGCTGCGGGCTCGTTCCATCGCGACACGTTGTCGTTGGCGAGCCACTTCGTCACTGGATAGATCGAGCCGGTAAGTCACCTTGCCTTCTTCCGGCGGCAGCATCTGCGAGAGAGCGACTTCGATTGTGTGGCCCGCTCGATAGCTGATGACGCCCCGCCAATGTTCGTCGGACTCTTGCTCGGATAGGAGCACGGGCGAGCCGATACCGAGCCGAGTCCAAGGCAAGGGCTCGCGCGACTTCTTGCCAAGCGTGACGAGAACGCGTCCTCCCAGACCGGCGGTTTCGTCGCGGAGCGTTAAGTTGATAAGCGTTGTGCCAGCCTTCTCTGCCTGTGCTGGTGAAAGCCGCCGCTGGGACTGAAGCAGCTGTTCCGCTTCGGCACTTCCCTCCATTTCGAGCAATCGGATCATTCGTTCAAAGTGATCCTCGCGGTTGCCTGACGAAGGTGCCGTAGCGGGCCAGGCACGAATGTGGCGGTTGGCCAGCTCGGTTCCGTCAAGCTTCTTTGCCAATCGCGCCGCCCAAGTGTCCGGCACTTCGACGGTGGCCGATTTGCCTTGGATGGCGATCGTACCGATGCGCTGCTTATCGATCTCGCCAACTTGTGTGAGCAGACGCACGATCGTGCCTTTCGTCGTGCGAGGTGGCAAAGCGTCGAGGTGTAGAAGGGCCATCAAGTCGCTGCTATCGGGTACAATGGGACACGTGGTCGAGGTTGCTCGATCAAACTACAGCAAACTCTCTAACAGAGCTATCCACCATGACTACCGATCCCAATTCGCCAACGGTTGTTTACAGCGCCGACAATGCGATTGAAGCAGCGGCCATCGTCACTGCGTTGGAAGCCGAAGGTATCGAAACGACGACGACCGGTTCTTACACCTCGGGCTTTCAAGCCGAAGCACCAGGGACAGTGCAAGTCGTGGTCCGGCAGTCGCAAGCCGAGAAGGCACTTGCCATCCTCGAGCGACTCGAAGACGAAGCGGACGAGAGTGACGAGAATTCTGGTGATGAGGAAGACGAGTAGGAGCGTCTCAGTTGTAGCCATGCTTTCGCGAATCAAGCACGACCGAGCGCGTAACGCGGTACGTGCCCTTCGACAACTCCCAGACGCCATCGCCGTCATCAACGGCGTGTTGTAACGCGTCGGTATCGTCGGTGATGCCAGCACCAACCGCGCCGAAGTTCTTTGCCAAGGACATCAGAAACTCCTGTTGGGGAGACTAGCGACTGCCGCTCGCAGCAATGTATCGGCTCAGCGCTTCAACGTTTTTGGCGAAGGTCTGCGTATCAATGATCCGTTTCGTCGGATCATCGCTGCCGTACGCTCGTAGCGTGCCCGGCTCGACCCAGGCTCCGCGTTCGTCCAACGAATCGATGACCGCACGTGCTTGTTCTGCCATTGAGCGGCTCATGTTGTACTTCGGCTTCGATTCGCGAGGCTTTAGTTTAGCCGGATCGGTCTTCAAAAGGCGCTCGTATTCAGCCTCGAGCGAATCTAGCTTCGAGCCGATCTTGAACGCGTAGTGCGTAGGCAAATCGCCGTCATCGTACGTGAGTACGTACTCTTTCGTAAAATAAAGAGGCCGGTTTGTCTTGAGTTCATAGAAACGAGCGAGTTGACCATCCGGCAGTTGTGACGAACGCAGATACTTCACCGCCGAGGGAATCGGCGCGAGATACTTCTTCTCTCCTGTCTCGCGGTAGATCGACATGAGAATTCGCAAAATACCTTGCGACTCGCCGCCCGTTACCGAAGCTGGCTCAAAGCGACGCGCCCAGGCGGGCTGCATCTTGGCGTTGTATTGCTGGGCCCATGCAGGTTGTGGTTCCGGCATTTGCGCGAGCAGGATGAAATCCCCTGCCTTCTTTGCTGCATCCCCGTATTTCGATTCCCCGTAGATCCGTCCTGCCTCGAACATTGTCGAGATCATGTCGGCGATCGAATTGTCATTGAAGGTGTAATAGCTGCGATAGTCTTGCTTGGGATACTCGCGGGGCCACGATTCGGGATAGTTGGCTTTGACTACAGGAAACTGTGATGCGTCCGGCGGTTCTTCGAATCGTTGCGGCCAAGCTCCGTTTGGATACTGTGCCTGGAGAAGGCTCGACAGAGCGAACTCGACCGATTCGTGAATCTGCTCGTCTTTGAACTCTAACGCTTTGTCGACGTGCATTAGAAAACGCAACGCCGCCTGCGTCGTATTGTCGTCGAGCGTCGTGACATTTTTTGCTTTGCCCGAACCGCCTCCGACTCGATACGCGTACTTCGCTCTGGCTTTGGGATCGAACTCGATTAAATAATCCCAACCGCCCGATTTGAGTTGACCAAGGACGAGTGCCTGTGCGGTCTCGCGAGCGGCCTCCAGATAGTACCGCTCACCGATCGCTTCATACGCGAACAGATAAGCGCCGCCCACGGTTGGCGTCCCAGGCGGCTGCACCCAAGCCATTGTTTTTGACGCTTGATTCTCCCCTTCACGTCGTGCTAAATCGTCGCTGTATCGCCACAAATAACCGCCGCTAGAGGAAACTTCTGTGCGAAAGAACTCGACCGCTTTATGTAACGCCCGTACCGCCTCATCCTTCGTCGGCGGCTCAGCAGCCGACGCGGGATGAGACCAAATCGAATTCCCAGCCGCGACTAGCGCGAACAGCCAGACAGCCACGCGAAACTTCATAACACTCTCCTCAACAAGCATTGGGCTCGTAAGTAGCAAAAAGGTGGGAGCTACTTCTTCATCAAGAGCATAACGAATCAGGTGGGTGGTTGCACGCGTTCTAGCCGCTGAACTCGTTGAGTCGCCGGGCACCGTGCGGTAGGCGGGGTTGCTTTCGACGCTTTAGCGGCGGAAGCGACGGTTACGGTAGGTTTTTGTCGTCGGGTACGTCGAGCCGGTGTGGCGATTACTTTGGATACTCGCCGGCGAATCTGCGGTGTCGTTTGTCGTCGGCTCGGAAGCTTCCGGCTGACCCGCAGCCTCCGTCACTTGGTCCGCACCGTCGAGCAGCTCACCGGGCAATATTAACGGCATTAACACCGAGACAGTAGTTATTGGATTGACCCGCGGCGTGGTGACCACCACGCATGCTGGACCAGATCACGAGCCACCGCGGTATCGCCGAGCTGCTAATGCTTCTCCTGATAGGCTCGTCACAGCGATTGCCACAACAAGCAGCGTCCTTACTCGTCTGTTGATACTCATCCTAAAATCCTCATCCTGTTAAAAAACACTTATCGGGGCGAATGTACCGGATGAGGAATTTGCGTCAAGTATCAAGGGAAAACGCAAAAAACAGCGTTTTTCCTAGTATTCATTGGAATCATCGTTACAACCCGATGAGGAACCGCCCCACATGGTTGAGTTGGCCCAAAACCAAAGTAGCTGCTAAACCGTATTTACCTAGATGCAGCCTGACCCGTTTGACATTATCATTGAGAAGTTAGATTGAGGGACTCCGCGCGCGGCGTCTAATAATATGCGACAGACTCCGGCGAGCGGCCTTGTGCATGTCCGACGCCTGCCAGCTCTGGCGAAGATGTATTCGTAGACATGGCTGACACTGAGAGGCCCTGGTGGAACCGACAGACCGCGAACAAACAGCAAACGACTCGGCAAACATCGGCGAAACGGCGATGCTAGGCGTCGGCGCGGACGCGTCGTTTGGCCCAGGGTCTAAGGTGCGCATGCCCGGCGACACGTTTGGACGCTACCGAATTATCAAGTCGCTCGGCGAAGGCTCGATGGGATCGGTCTATCTCGCGCATGACACGCAACTTGATCGCAAGGTCGCGTTAAAGATTCCCAAGTTCGACGCCAGATCGGAATCGAAACACATCGATCGATTTCTTCGCGAGGCAAGGTCCGCAGCCACTTTGAACCATCCCAACATCTGCCAGGTGTTCGATGTTGGCGAAATCGATGGCACACACTTCATGACGATGGCCTACATCGCGGGCCATACCTTGCAAGACTTCGTCAATCCTGAGAAACCACAACGCGATCGAAACGTCGCCAACGTCGTGCGCAAGATTGCGGTGGCGTTGCACGAAGCACACATCAACGGGCTGGTCCATCGCGACGTGAAGCCCGGAAACATCATGATCGATCCTCGTAATGAGCCGATCGTCATGGACTTTGGCCTCGCCCGCCAGATCGACGAAGAGGACGACGCCAGACTGACTCGCGATGGCGCGATCCTGGGATCGCCCGCCTATATGTCGCCGGAGCAAATCGAAGGCAAAGCGGACAAGCTCGGGCCCACTAGCGATATTTACAGCCTCGGCATCATACTTTACGAGCTACTTACCGGAAATCTGCCGTTTCAGGGCTCGGTCGCTTCCATCATTGGTCAGATCTTGGCCAAGGAACCAGACAGCCCGCTTAAGCATCGCCCGGATATGAGTCCGCGACTGGCAGCGATTTGCGTCAAGGCGATGGCCAAGAAGCCGAAAGATCGCTATCCCTCGATGCAGTCGTTGGCCAACGACTTGATGGAGTATCTCAGGTCGAAGCCAGAAGACGAGATCAAGACGAAGCTCGAACGGACTTCGCCGACGCCTGGTGAAAAGAAGAAATCGGGTACGGATACCGACGCCGGTTTGAAGCTGAACACGACGAACATTTCGGCAACATGCAACTGTGGACAACGGCTCGTGGCCAAGAAGGAGATGGCCGGCAAGATGGTGCGTTGTCCCCGCTGCAGCAGTCCACTGGCCTTGCCTGGTCCCGTCAAAATCGAAACAGCATGCCGACATTGTGGTCAACGATTCATGGCCGACGAGGATCTAGCTGGCAAAGTAGTAAAGTGCCCGATGTGTACTCGCCCGATCACCGTTGCGGTGCCGGGTGGATCACAAGTAGTGACGCCTCAAATCGAAGTCACCTGTAGTTGTGGTCAGCAGTTCGTCGCCACGCGCGATCTCGCCGGTCGTAAAGTGAAATGTACGGCATGTGGATCCACCATCGTTGTTCCCAATCCTGGTCGTTAGAGATTCGGCCGGCCTTCCCGAGTGCTGCGGCACATGATCGCGGTCCCGACTTCCTGGTCCTTCCAAGAGCGAATGTGTGGATACAGATCGCAACTTGCTGTTCGGCATTTTGGCTCTTCAGCTCGAATTCGTTGATTCGAGTCAGTTCACCGAGGCGTGTGCCGCGTGGGCCGTTGCACGGCAGAAAACGCTGGCGGAAATCCTGGTCGAACGAGGCTGGATGACTTCGAGTGATTCGAACGAGGTTGCCCAACTCGTCGAGCGAAAGATCGCCAAGCATGCGGGCGACGCACACAAATCGTTGCTCATGGAAGCGACGGGCGATATGCCACTTCCATCGGGCAGTCCCAGCCAACTCGAGGCGACACTCGACAGTTCCGCCAAGTCCGGCGACGCTGCGGAGCCACTCGACACACACGCTTCGATGCCCTCTGGCTCGACTCCCAGCGGCTACTCGCAGATGGAGACGCTGAATTACGAGATGCCCGAGGAGCGGTCGCGTTACTCGCTCACCAAGATGCACGGCGAAGGCGGCATCGGTCGCGTCTGGCAAGCTCACGATCAACGTCTGAATCGTCAAGTTGCTTTGAAAGAGATTCGTCCCGACCGAGAAGCGAGTGCAACGGCGACGAAACGATTCGCAAAAGAGGCTCAAATTACGAGCCAACTCGAGCATCCGAACATCGTGCCCGTATACGAGTTGTCTGGCGGTCCCGAATCGTCACGTTCGTTCTATACGATGCGATTCGTCCGGGGCGACACATTTCGCGACGCGATCGATGCCTATCATCGACATCGACGCGAAGGCGAAGCGACGGAACTTGAGCTGCGGGAACTGCTGAGTTCCTTCATCGCGATTTGCAACGCGATCGGCTATGCCCACTCGCGCGGCGTGTTGCATCGCGACTTGAAGCCGAGCAACGTCATGGTCGGCTCGTTCGGCGAGGTCGTGGTCTTGGATTGGGGCCTCGCGAAGATGATCGATCAGCCGGATGACGACGACGAGAATCTGCTCGAAAGCGGGCCGATCTCGGTGACGGACGACGTCGGCCTCGATGCGACAATACAAGGTGCGGTGTTGGGAACGCTTCCGTACATGGCTCCGGAACAGGCAGCTGGCCGGATCGACAAGATCGATTCGCGGACGGATATCTACGGCCTTGGCGCGATCCTGTTCGCGATCTTGACCGGCGATCATCCTCATCGCGGTACGTCGACTCGTGAAGTTCGCTCGCAAATCTTGAATGAACCAACGCCGCGGGTTCGCGCCGAGAATTCGAAGGTCCATCCGGTGCTCGACGCGATTTGCGCCAAGGCGATGGCAAAGAAGCGGTCGGAGCGTTACGCCAAAGCCCGCGATCTGGCCGAAGATGTGCGTCGTTGGCTGGCCGACGAGCCGATCGACTGCTACGCCGAACCGATGACGATGCGAGTTGGTCGCTGGTTGAGACGTCATCGCATTTGGACGCAAGCCATCGCTGCTGCCTTATTAATCGTAACCGGCGTGTCGGTCACCGCCGTTTTGGTTGTCGAACGCGCGAGGCAAGCGGAGAAAGATGCTAAGGAGAGAGCCAACCAGTCGCTGCAAGCGGAGACGCTCGCCAAAGCCGAAGCCACGCGACGATTCGAAGAAGCTCGCGACTCGGTCGATACGATGATGACCGGAGTCAGCGAAGTGCTGGCCTACTTTCCCGGCATGCAGGCGCTTCGCGAACAACTGCTCACGCAAGCCGTCGAGCGTTACCAACAATTCACGGCAGACAAAGAGGATGATCCGAAGCTGCAGGCGGAAACCGCGCGGGCGATGATCCGGCTCGGAGATGTCTTCCGTGGCTTGGCAAAATATGACCTTGCCGAGTCGACCTATGAAGCGGCGGCACTGCGGATGCGGTCGCAGCTCGACGACGATCCCAGCTCGAAAGACGCGCGACTGCAACTCGCTTCGGCGAGGGCAAAGTTGGGAGTACTGCGGGCGGACTTAGGGGACTACGAGGAATCCGTGCGCTCTTACGACGAGTCGCTCCGTCTCTACGACGAGCAGATGAAATCACAGGCCGAGCCAATGCTCGAATCCGAACGGACGGGAGTTGCCGTCAATCGGGCGATGCTCCTGAACAAACGCGGCCTGACCGACGAAGCACTAGCCGAATTGGCCGCTGCCGCCCTGGTGTTTCAGCGGCTCGTGGAAGGCAACGAGAACCCGGCATTCCTAGCCGGGCTCGCCATGACGAAGGCCAACATCGCAAATGCCTTGATCAGATCGGGACGAAACGGTGACGCAATCGAATCCGCTAATGAAGCGATGCGACTCTATAGTACTCTCGCGGACAAGTTCCCCGATCATCCGCCGTATCTCGAATCGCTCGCCACCACGCGACTTAATCTGGCGGCGGCCTACCAGACGTCGGGACACGATCGTGAAGAGCTTGCGATGTACGAAGCGGCCCTTGGCGACCATGACTTGCTCGTCAGCAGCCGTGCGGACGTACCGCTCTACCGCGAGCGGCAAGCCGGCACGCAGCGCGAACTGGCGATGTACCTGCATTCGTTGGGAGACAACCATCGCGCGCACGATATAATCACGACGGCGATCGAGACGACCGAGGCGTTGTTAAACACGCAGATCCCGCTGGCCGGATATCACGAGCAATGGGCGCTCGAGCAGGCGACGCTGGGTCGCATCTTAAACGATCTCGGTCAAGAAGAAGACGCCGCCCTGCACGTCAACGCCGCCATTGAACGCTTCGACGCACTCATCGAAAGCGATCCCGATTACGCAGCAACCTACCAGACGCAGCGAGCTGGCTGCCTGAGTGCATTGGGCACGTTTTATCAAAAACACGGGGACGATGGAGCCGCCGCCGTTTGGGAGCAAGCCGTCACCGCGTTCGAACAGTTGTTGATCGTCGATCCGAACAATGCCGCTTATCGAAATGGCCTTGCGTGGACCTGCTCGTATTTAGCAGATCTGCATTGGCAAAGGGAGAAGCCCGATTCCGCTCGCGATTACTATGACAAAGCACTTCAATTGCGACTTAAGTTGGTGGACGAACCCGAGCATCTTAACAACCTGGCTCGGCTGATCGTCGCGTGTCGCGACCCGGATCTTGCCGCAGGCGATCGCGCCACCGAGGCCGCCAAGAAAGCGACGGCGCTCGCGCCGGAGAACGCTCGGTTCGCGACGACCTTGGGCAGCGTCTATGCCCGATTCGGAAGGTATGCCGAAGCAATCGAGACGTTACGAGCCATCGACAAGCTTGAGACTAAAGGCGGAACGACACACGACTTCTGGTTAGCATTCGCGCTGGTAAAACGCAACGCGGAAGGCGACATCAACGAAGCTCGTAACCGTTTCGAGCAAGCCGTCACGCGCATGGAGCTGCACGCGCCTGGACGAAGCGAGCTAGTCCAACTTCGTGCCCTGATAGAGCCGCTGCTTGCGGAGTCGAATTAGGCCGGAACGTCACAGAGAAGTAGAAAAGTAGGCCGGAACAAGGCTTTGCGCAGCTCCGGCACCGGCGTGACGTTTGGCGCATGCCGGAACTGCAAAGCCTTAAAGCCCTGTTCCGGCCTACCGGTTTGCCCTGCCAACTTCGCCTCTCGGCCCCAAATCAACCCAGACACTGGGTTTTCGTAGAAACTGCGCAGGATGGGAGCTATATTAAAAAGATCGTCTCATGTGGACAAATGGGCAGACCGAGGCGTGTGAACTTTCTTGCATCTAAAACTCGTTGGTGACATCGGTCGTGTCCATTTGCCACCCAGGCTCTCCTGCGACTTTCACTCTGCCCGTGCAAAACGAGGCGATGACTGATGTTGCGCAAATTGGAGGGCTGCGAGAACTCTGGGCTCAGACGCTAGGTGACCCGCGCATTTGCATCGCGATTCTCGACGGGCCCGTTGACTTGAATCACCCGAGTCTGCGCGAAGCCGCAATCATGCAGATCAATCTAGATGAAGTGAGCGACAGCGGCGTTTCTCCACATTCCGATCATGGCACACACGTTACGAGCGTCATATTCGGCAGCCATCATGGCCCGGTAAAGGGCATTGCCCCGAATTGTCGAGGGCTGATCGTGCCGATTTTCCGCTACGATGCCAACGGTGCCCTCGAGCCTTGCAGCCAGGAACGCTTGGCCAAAGCAATTCGCGTGGCGGTTCGATTCGGCGCAAACGTGATCAATATCAGTGGTGGCCAGTTCAGTACGCGCGGCGAGGCGAGTCCTGAATTACTCGCTGCAATTAAGGAATGCGGAGAAGACGTTTTAATCGTGGCGGCCGCGGGAAACGATGGCTGCGATTGCTTACATGTCCCGGGCGCGTTGCCGTCGGTTCTGGCGGTGGGTGCAATGGATGCCGCAGGGCGTCCGCTACCGTTCAGTAACTGGGGCGAGGCGTATCGCGAGCAAGGTATCCTTGCGCCGGGTGAACGCATTCTTGGCGCTGCCGGGGATGGCGGCGTGAAGGCGCAATCTGGGACGAGTTTTTCGACGCCGATCGTCAGCGGGGTCGCAGGGTTGTTACTAAGTTTACAGCAAAAGCTGGGAATTGTTCCCAGCGCTACATCGATACGAAATGCCATTTTGGAATCCACACACGGTTGTGATCCGCAGACGGAAACTCAATGCGAGCGCGTGCTGGCGGGTCGTCTGAACGTGAGTGGTTCCGTATCCGTCATTACACGAGGAGCGAAGATTATGTCGAATGCCACCAATAGTTCCACCCCGGCGGATGCAATGGTTTCACATTCCAACGAGATACGTCAGGCGACTTCGGCTGCGGTCGACAAGGTCGAGGCTTCCGCGTGCTGTGGAGGTTGTGGGAGTAACAACATGCAGTTCGTCTACGCGATTGGCGAGATCGACTACGACTTTCCGTCGCTCGAACGAGTCAATTCACTCCAGCAGAGCATGTCCTCGTACCGATCCTTGGGCCGCCAGTTGAACGTGCAAGACCGCCTGGATTTCGGTCGCCATTTGTGTGGCTTCCGAGAGTTCAAAATAGAAGCCGCCAGCGGCACTTTGTCTTGGGATGCTGCCCACCCGACAGCGACTGTGCCCGCACCAGCGCCTGTTGGCTCACACACGGGTTTCAAGCTGACGGTGGCGTCCGGTGACGTTTTAGTTGCGGAGGACGATTTTCGTTGCATCCTCATTCGCGGCGTGCGCGAACGCCGGAAGCTACCCGATGGCAGCTGGGGTTCCTGGCGGCCTTGGCGGTCCAACGAACAGCAACTCCATATCGGTTGGATCGACGCCAGGACGTTCATCCTCCGGACGTCGGCACCAGGCCATCCGCAGCTCTATCAGTACGACTTCTCATTGGCAACCTGGGTTCTGCCCCGGAACTGCGAAACCTCTCCTCGGGTACATCCACCGCACGAATACGATGCCCAGTCAGTCGTCTGGAAACTTCGTCGCGGTTCGACCAATGTGTATGCCGTCAAGCCGG
>CAUJKL010000413.1 GCA_963204995.1 Planctomycetota bacterium
CGGCGGCAAGAGCACGTTGCTACGCACGATCAACGGCCTCGAAACATTCGACAGCGGCACGATCCGCGTTGGTGATGTCATACTGCCCGCGACG
Source organism: Planctomycetota bacterium (assembly GCA_963204995.1). Taxonomy (GTDB): domain Bacteria; phylum Planctomycetota; class Planctomycetia; order Pirellulales; family Pirellulaceae. The sequence goes on from CAUJKL010000413.1 coordinate 95, forward strand.
CTCGGCCCCGAGCGCGACAAGGCTTTGGCCGTCATTCGGCAACGCGTAGGGATGGTATTTCAGCAATTCAATCTATTCCCGCATCGCACGGTGCTGCAAAACGTCACGGAAGCCCCGATCCACGTGTTGAAGCAGCCTCGCGACGTTGCCGTCGCGACGGCTCGACGACTGTTGGAACGCGTGGGCATGTTGGAGAAGCAGGACGCGCGTCCCGGCTCTCTCTCTGGCGGCCAGCAACAGCGCGTGGCGATCGCGAGAACGCTGGCCATGAGCCCCGAAGCGATCCTGTTCGACGAACCCACCAGTGCTCTCGACCCACGCACGACGGCCGAAGTCATCAGTGTCATGACCGATCTTGCCGCCGCAGGTCAGCGAATGATTGTCGTCACGCACGCCATGTCTTTCGCCCGCACCGTTGCCCATCAAGTCCACATCCTCCACGCCGGCACGATTGCGGAATCCGGCCCACCCGCACAGATTTTCGAAGCTCCGCAGACGGACATCACTCGCAACTTCCTGTCCGAGGCGGCAAGTGCCTGACGGTTGTTGCTAGTGATACGCGAAACTAGCCCCCACCCACGACTTCATCCGTTTGACGCGACCTTCCCGCGAGGGTATCGTTATCTTTTGCCCAGCCTGAGCTTACGGCCTACCTTGCCAGGCTGATTCTTGATCGAAACACACCCCAATCGCTCACTGCGGAGATTCTAATAATGAGGCATTTCTCGCTACTCGTGCTCACCGTCGTCTTTGCCATGCCGTGTTTTGTGCAAGCCGATGACGATGGCTTCGTTTCGATCTTTGACGGCAAGACGCTCGACGGTTGGGACGGCGATCCGAAGTTCTGGAGTGTCGCCGATGGCGCGATCACCGGACAGACAACCGCCGAGAACCCGACGCAGGGAAACACATTCATCATTTGGAAAGGTGGCGATATCGGTGACTTCGAGTTGAAACTCGATTACAAGATCATCGGCGGTAACTCGGGGATTCAGTATCGCAGCTTCGTCCGCGAAGATGGTGCCGACAAGTGGCGCATCGGCGGCTATCAAGGCGACTTCGAAGCGGGCGATCGTTACTCGGGTATTTGCTACGGCGAAGCCTTTCGCGGCATCTTGGCGGATCGGGGCGAGAAGACGGTGCTGACGAGCAAGGATGGCAAGTTCAATAAAGAAGTGGTCGGCAGCGTCGGCGATTCGACTGAGATCGGCAAGCAGATCAAAAAGGAAGAGTGGAACACGTACGACATCACCGCGAACGGTTTTGACTTCGTTCACAAGATCAACGGAGTAACGACCTGCGAGTTCACTGACAACGATGAAGCCGCGCGGCGGGCGACCGGGTTACTGGCGCTGCAACTTCACGCTGGACCGCCGATGAAAGTTCAGTTCCGCAATATCCGCATCAAAAAAAAACTAACGACTGAAAAGACAGCGACCAACGGCGGTGATGAGAAAGCCATCGGCAAAGCCAACAAGAAAGTTGTCTTCGTTGCCGGCACAAAGAGCCACGGCTACGGATCGCACGAGCACTACGCGGGCTCCGTGCTGCTGGCCAAAGCATTGCAACAAGGCATCAAGAATATCGATGTTGAGGTTGTTCGCGACGGCTGGCCCAAGGACGAGAGCGTGTTCGATGGTGCCGACTGTGTTGTCATGTACGCCGACGGCGGTGGCGGACACCCGGTTATTCCGCACCTGGCCAAAATGGACGCGTTGGCCGACAAAGGTGTCGGCGTCGTGTGTTTGCATTACGCGGTCGAAATCCCGGCGGGTGAACCAGGCGATCACTTCCTCAAGTGGATCGGCGGTTACTTTGAAGCGAACTGGTCGGTGAACCCTCATTGGACTGCGAAGTTCAATAAGTTCCCCGATCATCCCATCGCGAATGGTGTGCAACCTTTCGAGTGCAATGACGAGTGGTACTACCACATGCGGTTTCGACCGAACATGGAAGGTGTCACTCCGATTCTGACCGATATGCCCGGTCCCGAAACATTGTCGCGCCCTGACGGTCCCCACAGTGGCAACCCAGACGTTCGTGCTGCTGTGCTGGAACGCAAAGAGCCGCAGCACGTCGCTTGGGCTGCGACGCGGCCTGACGGCGGACGCGGATTCGGCTTCACCGGCGGACACTATCATTGGAACTGGGGCGAGCCAAACTTCCGCAAGCTGGTGCTGAACGCCATCGTCTGGTGTGCGAAAGCCGAAGTTCCGGCGGACGGCATCGGCAGCCAACCGGTGACTTTGGAACAGCTCAAGGAGAACCAAGACTACCAGCCGCCACAGAACTTTGATCAGGACGCTATCCGTAAGCAGTACAAGCTGACTGCGAATCAGACAAAGACCAAGCAACAACGGCAGACGAATCGCGGCCCAGCGGCGACACCGCTCTATTCGAGTCCCATCGTTACTAACAAGACTCCCGACCATTCCGTCGCGATCGACGTTGACCTCAAAGGTGCGAAGGAACTGTATTTGGTGGTCACGGATGGCGGCAACGGGTTTAGCTGCGATTGGGCGGATTGGGCCGAGCCGCGATTGATCGGCCCGGCGGGCGATAGGAAGCTGACCGAGCTGAAGTGGAAGTCCGCCTCGACGGATTTTGGTGAAATGCGAGTTAACAAAAACGTGCAAGGTGGCGAGTTGCGAATCGCCGGCAAGTCGGTGCCCTACGGCATCGGCACACACGCGAACTCGATCATTGCCTTCGACATTCCAGCGGGCTACACAAAATTGCAAGCTCGTGGAGGACTCGACAACGGCGGGACGGACCAAGGCCGTTGTGGCGAGTCGAGCAGCGTCCAATTCCACGTCTTTACGGCGCGACCGAGCGAGGCGTTCGTCAAAGCCACCGGAGGCAACGCACCGGCAAGTCACGAAGCGGCCGATGCACTCGATCAATTGGATGTCCACGAAAAACTTCAAGCCAGCCTGTTCGCCGCCGAACCATTGATGCTGAATCCAACGGACATCGACATCGATCATCTGGGGCGCGTGTGGGTCTGCGAAGTGGTCAACTATCGCAGCTTCCGCAACCAGGACATCATCGGCGACCGGCGACCCGATGGCGATCGCATTCTGATCCTGGAAGATACGAACAAGGATGGCAAGGCCGACAAGGCCAGTACGTTCTATCAAGGCCGCGATGTCGATTCGGCTCACGGGATTTGCGTGCTGGGTACGCCTTCCGGCAAGGGAACGCGAGCGCTCGTATCGGCCAAGGACAGTGTCTTTTATCTGATCGACGACGATGGCGACTTGAAATGCGATCGCAAAGAACTTTTGTTTACGGGCGTCGATGGTGTCGAGCACGATCACGGCATTCACGCCTTCGTCTTCGGCCCCGATGGCAAACTGTATTTCAACTTCGGTAACGCGGGTAAGCACATCAAGGATCGCGATGGCAAGCCTATTGTCGACATGGCTGGAAACGAAGTGAACGACAGTCGTAAACCTTACCAAGAAGGAATGGTCTTTCGTTGCAACATGGATGGCAGCGAGTTTGAAACGCTGGGTTGGAACTTTCGTAACAACTGGGAAGTCTGTGTCGATTCGTTCGGCACAATGTGGCAGTCAGACAACGACGATGACGGCAACAAAGGAACGCGAATTAATTATGTGATGGAATTTGGTAACTACGGCTACAAAGACGAGTTCACCGGAGCTGACTGGAAGCAAGAGCGTACCGGCTGGGAAAGCGAGATTCCGTTGCGTCACTGGCACTTGAATGATCCGGGTGTGGTGCCGAATCTGGTGCAGACCGGAGCTGGCTCGCCCACCGGGATCTGTGTGTACGAAGGCACTTTGCTGCCGAAAGAGTTCCAGGGACAAGTGTTCCACTGCGACGCCGGTCCGAACATCGTCCGCATGTATCCGACCGTTAACAGCGGTGCCGGTTACAAAGCCGAGATGGTGACCATTCTCGATGGTTCTACGCACAACAAATGGTTCCGGCCTTCGGATGTGTGTGTGGCCCCAGACGGATCGCTGTTGGTTGCCGACTGGTACGATCCAGGTGTGGGTGGGCACCGCATGGAAGACATCGACCACGGCCGCTTGTTCCACATTACGCCCGCCGGACACGACGGTTCGTACGCTGCCCCGCAGCAAGATTTTGCAACGGTCGCAGGCGCGATGAAGGCACTCGCAAGTCCTAATCTAGCGACTCGTTACATGGCTTGGACTGCTTTGCACGACATGGGAACGAAAGCCGAAGACGCCTTAGCGAGCGTCGCGACCGAATCGAAAGACGCGCGGCAGCGCGCCCGAGCCTTCTGGCTGCTCGGCAAAATCGACGGCCGTGGCGCTCACTACGTCGAGGTGGCGACGAACGACAAAGATTCTGATATTCGCATTCTCGGCATTCGATTGGCACGAGAGCTGAAACTGGACATCATTCCGATTGCCGCGCGGCTGGCAAAGGATTCGTCGGCTCAGGTGCGTCGAGAAGTGGCGATCGCATTGCGCCACAACCAGTCCGACAAGATGCCCGGCCTGTGGGCCGAGTTGGCTTTGCAGCACGATGGCCAGGATCGTTGGTATCTCGAAGCACTCGGCATCTCGGCCGACAAGAACTGGGATGCCTGTCTCGATGCCTGGATGAAACGCGTTGGTGCGGATTGGAACTCGCCGGCGGGACGCGACATCGTCTGGCGCAGCCGAGCCAAGCAGACACCCGCTTTACTGGCCAAGATCGTGCAAGACGAATCGACTCCGACGGAAACGCATCCGCGTTACATGCGAGCGTTTGACTTCCTGACGGGGCCAGAGAAAGATCAGGCCTTGCAGTCGATCTTGCTGGGGTTGTAAAGGGGTTTCGGAAAACACCAGGTTCTGCGGACAGCGAGACGGGGAACAAGAAGATGAAGGACAGGAAAATACGGAACCGGAACACATCTTCCTGTCCTCCATTTTCCTGTTCGCCTTCGATCCAAGAAGTGGAGATGCGACGTCGCAACTTTCTCGGTACGTTGGTTGCTGGCGGCGCGGCGTTCGTCAGTGCGAACGCCAGGCTGCCGTTCGCATTCGGTCAGCAGCGCGAAGGTGTGTCGATCAACGAGATCCAGCCTGATGAAGGCATCTTTCAGTATGTGGAGCGTACGGCGGGTGCGTTCGACGATGGGTTGTACAAGCAGGTTCTCGGCGCGGCGAACGATTTTAAAGAGGGTGATCAGATCGTCGGCATCGCTGCGGCGAGTGAAACGTCGCGCGAACGCGCTCGGGAATTGCTCGGCAATACGCGAGTCTGCGAACTCGATGCCCATCCCATCCTGTCAGATCAACTGTCCGACTTGCTGCAGCGGACCATCGATCACGGTGCCGCAGCTCGCACGGCGGCCCTAACACTTCGAGAGCTGAAGCACTTCTTGCTGCACAATGACGAAGCAGCGATTAAGGCCATCATGCCAGGGCTATCGAGCCAGACGATCGGCTGTGTTGTGAAGCTGATGACGAACGACGAACTAATCGCTGTCGGCGCGAAAGTGTTCAACTCGCTACCCGGCAGTCAGATCGGTGCCAAAGGTTATCTCGGCGCGAGGATTCAACCTAACTCGCCGACTGACAACGTTGATGACATTCGCTGGCAAGTGTTTGCCGGCTGGTCTTTTGCAGTTGGTGACGTCGTGTTGGGCAACAATCCTGTGTCGAGTAACCCAGAGTCGGTCGCCGCGATTGAACACACGCTGAAGGATCTGCTCGTCACCTTCGGCATCGACAGCGTGATGCCTCACTGCGTACTGTCTCACATCGATGTGCAGGCACAAGTCGAGCGAGAACATCCCGACAGTACGGCCTTGTGGTTTCAAAGTATTGCCGGCAGCGATGATGCCAATCGCACGTTCGACATCAGTGTCGACAAGATGTTGAGCTATGCTGCTTCGCGAACGGGGCCGTTCGGTTTGTATTTCGAGACGGGGCAAGGTGCCGATTTCACGAATGGGCACAGCCACGGATTCGATATGGTGCTGCACGAGTCGCGAAAGTATGGCTTCGCTCGCGCCTTGCAACAGCAGGTAGGCGCGGCGTTGGCCAACACCGGGAGCGCTCGCCAACCGTGGGTGCATCTGAATGATGTGGCGGGCTTTATCGGACCCGAGGTATTTCGGACTCGCGAGCAACTGGTGCGATGTTGTTTGGAAGACATCGTCATGGGCAAATTGCATGGGCTCTGCATCGGGCTGGATGTGTGTTCGACGCTTCACATGGAAGTAACGCTGGACGACTTGGATTGGTGCTTGGATCAGATCATGCCCGCCAATCCCGCCTACTTGATGGCGCTGCCAACCAAGATCGACCCGATGCTCGGCTATCTCACCACGGGCTATCAGGATCACGTTCGCTTGCGAGAAAAGTTCGGTTACAAAGTGAACGATCGAATGTGGCAGTTCTTTCAAGAGCTTGAAGTGATCGATCAGAATGGACGGCCAACACAACATTTCGGCGACCCGCTGTGGGTGTACTTGAAGTACCAACGACGCAAAGGCGACCTGCGCACGGACGACGAGATTCTCGCCGCAGGCAGATCGCAAGTCGCGGCGATTCGCGCGCGAGGCGTCTTTATGACCGCAGGACATGGCGCACATCCCTGGGATCTGGACCCTCAGCTCGACACAGACATTCGCCGCATTTACGCCGATGCCAAAGAGTGCATTTGGGCCGAGCTGCCCGCCGCATTCGTCGAACAAGTGCCCAACGGAGTTCTGCTCGATACACAATCGCTCAATCGCGAAGATTACATCCTGCATCCGGAATCTGGCGAGCGATTGACCGCGACCGCGCTCGAAGCTATCAGCAAGCTGCGGCGGCGGCATGCGGGAGCGTATGACGTACAGATTATCGTTTCGGACGGACTGAATGCGTTGTCGATCACGGACGAAGGACACCTCAAACCATTTCTCAAACAGCTGCGCCAACTACTTGCCGACGGTGGTCATCAGGTCGCGCCCGAGAACCTGATCATCCGCTCCGGCCGCGTCCGCGCAGGCTACCGTATCGGCGAAACCCTCTTTCGCGATCTGAATGGTCCACGCGGTATCTTACACATCATCGGTGAACGCCCCGGTACCGGACACCACACATTTTCGATTTACATCACCGCCCCGACGGGATCGATGTGGGGCACCCCAGGTGCGATTGACCACAACATCACCAAAGTCGTTTCGGGCGTCGCGACTACCGCACTGCGGCCAGAACTCGGCGCGAACGAAACGGCGCGCATCCTCGCGACGTTGACAGCCCGTTCTTAGTTCGTTGCTACCACGAAGAATCGAGATTGGGTGCCACTGCTGGCTCGTCCAGCAGTGCGGGATTCACTGCTGGACGAACCAGCAGCGCGAGAATCACTGTTGGACGAGCCAGCAGTGGCACCCGAATACCGAGAGTGATGCCCTTCAAGATTGCACGCATCGACGGCGTCTGATATGTTAGAGGCTCGGTTTTCACGGTGTCTGCATTCACGAGTTCCTTGAAGGACAGCCGCTATGTATCCTCGTCAGGCAACAGGCCGCGACCTGATTCACGTTGGGTCGAGGCGTTGGTTCTTACAAGCTGGTTTAGCAGGAATCGGCGGTTTAAGCCTTCCGCAGTTCATGCAGTTGCAGGCTGCCAGCAAACAACCTGCTCGCGACAAGAAGTCCGTCATCATGTTTTGGCTGTCGGGTGGTCCAAGCCACATCGACATGTGGGACCCCAAGCCGAACGCTCCGCAAGAGATCCGCAGCCCGTTCGGAACCATCGCCACCAGCTTGCCGGGAGTCAACTTCACCGAACATCTTCCGTTGCAAGCTTCCATCGCTCATAAGCTGTCGATCATCCGTTCCGTCGATTGTAGCGCGAGCAATCACACGCCAATCACGATGCAAGCCGGTAACCCGCTGGCGCAGCGCACCAACGACGGTCGCGATGGAGCCGGCTATCCGTCGATGGGGTCGGTTGCTGCGAAATTCCGCGGCGCGAACGATCCCGACATGCCGGCCTTTGTCGGGTTGGCCAACTCGTGGGTTGCGGACGTGTGGGAATCGGGTGACATGGGCAGCCAGTTCGCTCCCGTAAAGGGTAACGAACTGGCGGGTAAATTCGCGCTGCCCAAGGGCATCGGCGTACCACAACTCAGCGATCGGAATCGGTTGCGCGGCGAGTTGGATCGGTTTGGTCGAGAGTTAGAGCGAGAGCAAACACTGGATCGAGTCGACGCTTACACTCGCCAAGCTTACGAAATGGTCTTGTCCGGAAAGGTGCAAAAGGCGTTCAACGTCGACGAGGAATCTGCCGCAACGAAAGAAGCTTACGGCAACGAGAGCATTGGCCAGAAAGCCTTGCTGGCGAGACGCCTGGTCGAAGGGGGTGTCAGCTTCGTGTTGGTTAGCGGCGCGTGGGGCTACTTCGATCATCACGGCGACAACGTCCAGTGGGGCGGTATCGAGAAAGGTCTTAAGCCGCTGTTGCCGCGCGTCGACCAAGCGCTATTCGCGCTCGTAAATGATCTCGAACAACGCGGCCTGCTCGACGATACGCTGGTCATTATGATGGGCGAGTTCGGACGATCGCCGGTCATCAACAAAGAACTCGGCCGCGATCACTGGACGAATGTCATGTCGATGGTGATGGCAGGCGGCGGCCTGTCGCATGGTCAAGTCATTGGGTCGACGGATTCGCGCGGCGGCTCGGTCGCGAGCAGCGTCGTGCGACCACAAGACCTAGCTGCGACAACGTTCCACCATCTGGGAATCGATTTGGGCAGCCATTGGCTCAACTCGCGTGGCCGCCCGATTCCGATCGTGACAGAAGGCGGTCGGCCGATTCCCGAGTTGATCTGAACGCGGCTCAAGGCTCAGAACTCCTGATCC
>CAUJKL010000414.1 GCA_963204995.1 Planctomycetota bacterium
GGCGGCAAACGCCGGCATGGGCAGGATCGTTGGTCGACGCAGGACGCGGCCAAGCGTTTTTGTGAACTCAAGATTCGTAACGGGGGTCGGTGCCACGGCATTCACGGGGCCAGAGAGTCCTTCGTTCATGATCGCGTGATGAACTGCACCAGCCGCATCGTCGATCGAGATCCAACTCCAATACTGCTTGCCGCTGCCCACTCGCCCACCACCGCCAAGCTTGAACGGCAACAGCATCTTCGAGAGAGCACCATCCTGGGGGCTGAGGATCACTCCAAAGCGGAGATTGACGACGCGAATCCCGGCTTCGGCAGCGGGCTTGGTGGCCGCTTCCCAGTCTCGGACGAGATCCGCCAAGAAGCTCGAACCAGGCTTCGAATCTTCGTCGAGTTCCTCGTCACCTCGGTCGCCGTAGTATCCAATCGCCGAGGCACAGACCAACACCTTCGGCGGCGTCGCCATTCTGGCCAATCCTTCGCAGAGCACGCGAGTCGCGGCCACTCGGCTATCTCGCAATCTCTGCTTTACTCGAGCGTTCCAGCGCGAGGCCGCGATATTCTCGCCCGCTAAATGCACGATGGCGTCGATGCCATCGAGCGGCGAGGCATCGAACGTGTCGGCCTTGGGGTTCCAGGTAACTTCGCCCGCTTTGGCCTCGCGGCGTACGAGACGAGTCACCGAATGACCGCCGGTCGTCAGCAACGGGACGAGCGTCGAGCCGACGAGCCCGGTGGAACCTGTAATTGCGATATGCATTGCTCCGACTCCTTGGTACTTGGAATGTGCGGCAAGATCTGCGTAGGTCGTATTGTGACGATAGTCGAACATGCGTTCGATCTTTCTGCGTATGAATCGGCCGCCAAACAGCGAACCAAGTGTACCGCCAGGCAACCGATACTCGATGTGATCCAGCAATGTTCCCCGACCGGCGTCATCCGATTCGAACTGGTGTAGGTGTTCCCAGGCGGCAAACGGACCAGATCGCTGCGTGTCGCGAAAGCTACGTCCCGGATCGTAGTCGTGATGATCTGCGATCCAAGGCAGTTTCAAAAGGCCCACTCTCGCGATCAATTTCACCACGCTGCCATCACGGACACCATTACCTCGTTCCGCGACTTGAACGGATTCCCAGGGAGGGATCAAGCGATCCAATGCTCCCGGCCGTTCGTGCCACGCGAATGCCTCGCTGGCCGAGACGGGCAGTTGCAACCTACGATCGAATACTTTGCCGCTCATTGGTGTTTGAAATTTCGTTGCGTGCCGGGCTTGGTTCGTGTGTCTCGACATAACCGCACGCAAGGCCGTCGTTTAACTTCGCTATTTACTTCTCGTTGGACTCTGGCTTGGCGTCGCTCTTCTCGGCAGGTTCAAACCGCATGGCGACGCCGTTCATGCAATAGCGAAGCCCGGTTGGATCGGGGCCATCCTCGAAGACGTGGCCGAGATGTGCCTTACAGCGGCGACAATGGACTTCCGTGCGTCGCGAAAAGAAGCTGACATCGGGCTGCGTCTCGACGCTCGTCTCCTTAATCGGATCCCAAAAGCTCGGCCAGCCGGTGCCCGATTCATACTTGGTCTCCGAACTGAACAAGGGCAGACCGCAGCAGACGCACGAATAGACGCCTGGAGCCTTGTTATCCCAATTCGGCCCGGTAAACGCTCGCTCCGTACCGTGTTTCCTGGCCACTTGGTACTGTTCCGGAGTTAACAGCTTCCGCCACTCCGCGTCGCTCTTCTGGACCGTTGCGAATTCGTCTTGTTCGTCTGGCATAGCAGCGTCTCCCGCTTTCTTAGTAGCGACCATTTCTTCCTGAGGCACTGAGATCGTACGCAGTGCCGCCTCATACCGACTTCGAATCTCTTCCATTCGTTTACGATTAACTCCCAAGTCCGACCGACCAAAACGCGACGCGGATCGCATGTGTACGAGGTTCTTCTCGGCGTCGATCAGGAACTCCACATCGTCGACAAACTTCAGCCAGGGGCTCCGAAACTCAAAGTGAAGATAGTTGTCCTTCGTCAGCACACTGCGGCTGCCAGGCAGCGCTCCCACCGAGGATGCGATCAGTTCAATCGTGCGTTGCTCTGTGTCTGCTAGCGGCAAGGGCTCGATCTTGTGATCTGGATCGCTGGCATCGGTCGAGACACAATTCGGACTGTTGGGGCAAGGCGTGAGCCGATCTTGTGGAACGCCAATCCCCTGTGGCGGGCTCGACGCTGCGTTCATGGCAACGATCCCGCCAACACCAATTACCGTTCCGATGGCGATTCCAATCAAAGTCTTCTTGGCACGCATACGCAAGGTGTTCCAGTTCGAGGCCCATCGTTTCAGTAAGTCGTTCGTTTAGGATCGTCCAGGAAATAACTTCATGAAACGAGGTGGAGGTGGCTGGGGCTGAGTCCGCGAAGCCCCGGCTTACCATGAACTCCAATCAGCCGTGGCGTCGAAGACTCCGCCACAGCCACCCGCCTGTTTCAAGATGTGGAAGTTATTTCCTGAACGATCCTTACCCTACACATTTTAGACGTTTGGCGATACTTGTCAGCGCGGTTTGGGATGAAGACGACGTGCGTATGCTGGCAGTTCACAGTGTGGTGCGTCTGGGAGATGTTGGCGTAAATGGTTAGAATGGCCGCTCCCGTCAGGTCACTGCGATTCGCTCACGAGGTTTTACGATGAAGATAAGTGCTACGAACGATCCCGCTACATCAATTCAGGCGGATGCCGTTGTTGTTGGTTGTTATGCCGAGGGACAATTGCAACCGGCGGCAATGACGATCGATCAAGCGACCGGCGGGGCGATCACGCGGCTCATTGAAGCGAAAGAACTCGTGGGGAAAGCGGGCGAGCTGACGAAGATCCTGGTGCCCAGCGGAGTCGCGGCGATGCAAGTCGTCGTGGTGGGGCTTGGCGAGCGAGAGGAGCTGGATCGGCGCGGAGCGTTTCAAGCGGCGGCGGCTCCTGCGAAGTTACTCGCATCGAAGCCTCGATCCCATGTCGCTTTCTATCTCAACGACAAATGGAATGCCGACCTCGTTGAAGCGGCGGTGTGCGGAGCGATGGCCGGTTGTCAGGGGCAAGATCTTTACCGGGCTGAAAAGAAGCTGTTGCCGTTCGAGCAAATCAGCTGGGCGGCGGCTGAGGTGCAGGTCTTGGCAAGCGGACAAATTCTAGGCGAGTCGGTCGCGCTGGCGCGACGATTGGTCAACGAGCCAGCCAACATGATCTACCCGGAATCGTTTGCCGATACAGCCGCCGACGTCGCGAAAAAGAGCGGTCTCGAAATCGAAATTTGGGATGAGGAACGGCTGAAGGCGGAACGATGTGGTTCCTTGCTGGCTGTCGCACGCGGTTCCAAGCGACCGCCGCGGCTCGTCATTCTCCGGTACAACGGCGGGAACAAAGGCGACGCTCCGCTCGCGTTCGTGGGTAAAGGCGTGACGTTCGATTCGGGCGGTCTCTCGTTGAAACCGAATGACAGTATGAAAACGATGAAGTGTGATATGGCGGGAGCCGCAACTGTCGTCGGAGCGATGGAAGCGATCGCGAAGTTACAACTGCCTGTCAACGTGATCGGACTTGTCGGGCTCGTCGAGAATATGATCAACGGCGACGCTTTCAAGCTCGGCGATGTGTTGACCGCACGAAGCGGCAAGACCATCGAAGTGTTGAACACGGATGCGGAAGGCCGACTCGTGTTGGCGGATGTGCTTGACGTCGCGGTCGAGCAAGGAGCCGCCAAGATCATCGACTTGGCCACACTCACGGGAGCCTGCTTGGTAGCACTAGGCACGGACACGGCAGGCTTGATGACAAACGATCAGGCTTGGTGCGACGAACTCTCCTCGGCCGCTCGCCTGTGCGGTGAAGCCGCCTGGCAGCTGCCGATGTTTCCGAAATTTGGCGAACAGATCGCCAGCAAAGTTGCTGACATCAAGAACGTTGGGGACGGTCGCTGGGGTGGAGCGATTACGGCGGCCAAGTTCCTGGAGGAGTTTGTACAGGGGAAGCCGTGGGTCCATATCGACATTGCGGGACCCGCCTTTCTAGACAACTCGAAGCCTTGGTTGGACGCTGGCGGCACGGGTGCCTTTGTCCGCACACTGATCGAAGTGGCCAGAGGCTGGCGCGGCTAACGTCGATCGAAAAAGGCACCGCCCATTTCGTACAATTCGCCCACCTTTTTGCAGCGCACGATCCGGAGCAGTAACTGGACGTGTCCGATACAGCAACACATCGCTGAAGCGGCTCGCCGCGCGAGCATGGGTCGAAGCGAATCACTAGCACCAAACGGTAAGCGAATGGTTTAGCGTTCACTTTGAGACTTTACGGTTTTGGCAAATGCCACGGGCTTGCCCCGTGGATCGTTTCGCTTGTTGCTAAACAAAGAGAGGAACAAAGACATCCCCCACCTCCG
>CAUJKL010000415.1 GCA_963204995.1 Planctomycetota bacterium
CCAAGCCCCAGCCGGCATCAATAGTCCCCAGTTTCTTCATTCGCGCCCATTCGCGTCATTCGCGGGCCCGCTTCCCCCACCAGAGACTTCGATGACTCGCCCCAAGAACAAAACCTACTGGAAGAGCCTAGCCGAACGAGACGGATGCCTCGACTCGACCGTACCCGATCCGCATCGGGCTGGTCCGGCTCCGTTCAGCCGTCGACAGTTCCTCGAGGCCGCTGGATTCACACTATCATTGGCAACACTCAGCGGTTGCGGTCGAGCGCCAGAAGTGACCGCACTGCCGTTTGTTGATCAGCCGGAAGGCATGATTCCAGGTCGGTCGCAAATTTACGCTTCGACCTGCGCGGGCTGTCCAGCAGCTTGCGGCTTGCTGGTCGGCGTGCGGGATGGACGACCGCTCAAGATGGAAGGCATGCCGGAGCATCCACTGTCGCGGGGCGGTCTGTGTGCGATCGGTCAAGCGATACCGCTCGGACTGTACGACCGTCATCGGCTGACGCATCCACTCGCCAGTGGCAAGCCGTCAAGTTGGGAAGACGTCGACCAAGCCATCAAGCAGCGGTTGAGTCAAATTAAAACTAGCGGCGGAGCGGTTCGCTTTGTGACCTCGACAGTCACCAGCCCTACGCTCAAAGCCACGATCGATGCGTTTCTGGGCCAGTACGAAGACGCCAAGCACGTCACGTTTGATGCCGTCAGTTCCTCAGCGATTCTCGACGCACATGAAAAAACTCACACTGCTCGTGTGCTGCCGCATTACAAACTTGATCAGGCGAACGTCATCGTCTCTTTCGGTGCTGACTTCCTCGGCACGTGGATCTCTCCCGTCGAGTTCACTGCTGCGTGGCAAACACGTCGTGCGCCCACGGAAACACATCCGGAGATGTCCTATCACGTGCAATTCGAGGGCCGCATGTCGCTGACCGGCGGCAACGCGGATCGGCGGTATCGATTATCGTCCGCAGAATACGGAAGCGTGCTAAACCGTTTGGCGACGAAACTGAGTAAGCTCGCAGGAAAGGATTCGCCTCCGGGAACCCTCAGTGAAACGCCGATTGCCGAACATGATCTCGATGAACTCGCCGATCGGCTCTGGCATGCTCGCGGCGCGAGCGTGGTACTGTGCGACTCGCAGGATGTGGCCGTGCAAGTGTTGGTGAACTTCGTCAACCACTTACTCGGCAATTACAGCAAGACCATCGATATCGAACGGCCCAGCCGACAGAAGCAAGGCAGCGACACGGATGTCCTCGCACTGATCGACGAATTGAAGGCCGGCAAGATTTCCGCACTGTTCGTGGCGGGGACCGACCTGACACACAACCTGCCCGATCGCGAAGCCCTTGTTGCAGGCATCGACAAAGCGACACTTGTTGTGAGCGTGGCGGAACGCGAAGACGATTTCGCTTCGCTCGCTGGGTTCGTGTGCCCCGATCATCATCCGCTGGAATCGTGGCTGGACGCCGAGCCCGTCGCTGGACTTGTCAGCCTGTCTCAGCCGACGTTGCAGCCGCTGGGTGGCACGCGTTCCATCTTGGAGAGCCTCGCGAGATGGTCAGGCAGAAGCGAGACGGCTTATGACATCCTGCGAGCCAGCTGGCGAGAAAACATCCTGCCGCGAGTTGCCGCACAACCATTTCAGGCGTTCTGGGATCAGGCGGTACACGACGGCTTTGTGAACGCGAATGCGACTCCTCCAGCGACCGGCGAGTTTCAAATCGCTGCGGTGGCGCTCGTCGAAGCCGAACCAACTGGCGACGCTTACACGCTCTCGCTCTACTCCAAGATCGGCCTGACCGACAGTCGCCACGCTCACAATCCGTGGCTTCAGGAACTGCCGGACCCCATGTCGAAAGTCACGTGGGACAATTATGTCTGTGTCTCGCCGGCGACCGCCGAGAAACTTGCGCTCACCGATGGCGATCTCGTTCGTGTTGAATCGGGCGACGGTAAGCAGAGCATCGATCTGCCTGCCTTGGTTCAAGTCGGGCAACATGACAACGTCGTCGCGGTCGCGTTGGGTTACGGTGTTCGGGGAACCGATCGCTTCGCCAAGATCGGTCCCCAATGGCTGGAAGCTCGACCGACAGTCGCACCGGGTGAGACGGTGGGCAAGAACGCGGCGGGCTTTATCGAGGCTCGCGACGGCGAGCTGCGGTACGCAGTCAGCGGCGTAAAACTAACGAAGACGGGCGGTCGCCGCGATCTGGCGTCGACGCAGGAACATCACTCGCTCGAAGTTCCTCGCAACGTCGCGCCGCACGGTGCGGAAGTGCGAGACATCATCCAGGAAACGACCCTGCCCGAGTTCGCCAAGGACTCCCACGCGGGAACTCCTCACGCCCACCACCACGGCGACACGCAACTGTGGGCCGAGGACCATCCGAAGAGCGGGCATGCGTGGGGAATGGTCATCGACTTGAACAAGTGTACCGGTTGTTCGGCATGTGTGATCGCCTGCCAGTCGGAGAACAATGTGCCGGTCGTGGGCAAGGACGAAGTTCGGCGTCAGCGCGAGATGCACTGGATTCGACTCGATCGCTATTACTCGGGTGCCGATGACCATGTCGATGTCGCGTGTCAACCGATGATGTGCCAACATTGCGACAATGCGCCTTGCGAAACGGTTTGCCCCGTGCTGGCGACCGTCCACAGCGACGAAGGCCTCAATGTGCAAGCGTACAACCGCTGCGTTGGGACGCGATACTGTGCCAACAACTGCCCCTACAAGGTTCGCCGATTCAATTGGTTCAAGTACGAGCATCAGGACACGCTTCAGAACCTCGTGCTGAACCCCGACGTCACGGTGAGGACTCGCGGCGTCATGGAAAAATGCTCGATGTGTGTCCAACGCATCGAAGAAGGCAAGATCGCCGCGCGGCAGCGAGGCGAGCCAGTCGTCGATGGCAACATTCAGACCGCCTGCCAACAGTCGTGTCCGGCTCAAGCCATCGTGTTTGGCGACATGAACGATCCCAATAGCAAAGTCCACAGAGCGTTTGCAGACCCACGGAGGTATCGTGTGCTGGAAGAGTTTAACTTCCGTCCGTCCGTCGCCTACCTGCGGGTAGTGAAGAACCGCGAAGCAGCAGAAGGAGGCGAGCACCATGTCTGATGTGCATGCTTCACTGCGTCCGCCACTAGTCACCGGTGACAAAACAATCGGTGATGTTACCCGCGACATCTGCGCCCCGATGGACCGCAGGCCGACCGGTCTGTGGTGGTCGGCCTTTGGGTTGTCACTGACAGCTCTGGTCGTCGGAGTTGCCGCGGTGTGGTATCAGATCGCCACGGGGATCGGCACGTGGGGGCTGAACAAGACCGTTGGTTGGGCGTTCGATATCACGAACTTTGTCTTTTGGGTCGGCATTGGTCACGCGGGAACGCTCATTTCGGCTGTCCTGTTTCTCTTCCGACAGAAGTGGCGGACGGCGGTCAACCGCTCGGCTGAAGCGATGACCTTGTTCGCGGTCATGTGCGCAGGGATCTTCCCGCTGATTCACATGGGACGACCATGGCTGGCGTTTTGGATGATGCCGTATCCCAACACGCGTGGCCCGCTGTGGGTAAACTTTAAGTCGCCGCTGTTGTGGGACGTGTTTGCCATCTCGACCTACTTGGCGATTTCGGCCGTCTTCTGGTATGTCGGTCTGCTCCCCGATCTGGCAACGATTCGTGATCGGAGCGAACCCGGCTGGCGAAAACGAATCACTTCGATTCTGTGTCTCGGCTGGAATGGATCGGCACGGACCTGGCTGCGCTACGAGACGGTTTACCTGTTGCTCGCCGGTCTGGCGACGCCGCTCGTGTTTTCCGTGCATACGATCGTCAGCATGGACTTCGCAACGGCGGTGATTCCCGGCTGGCATACGACGATCTTTCCGCCCTACTTCGTCGCAGGAGCCATCTTCAGCGGGCTGGCGATGGTGCTGACGTTGATGATCATCGCTCGCAAAGTGATGCAGCTAGAAGACTACATCACAATCACTCACATCGATCGGATGTGCAAACTGATGATGTCGATGGGCTGTCTCGTGGGCTTGGCGTATGGAACCGAATTCTTTACGGCGTTCTATAGCGGCAACGGCTACGAACAATTCGTATTCAAGAACCGGGCGTTAGGGCCGTTCGCCTGGGCGTACTGGACGATGGTTTCCTGCAACGTGCTGATTCCGCAATTGCTGTGGTCGAAGAAGCTTCGTTCGACGCTGCCCGTCGTGTTCGTGATCGTCATCCTGGTCAATGTCGGGATGTGGTTCGAACGGTTCGTCATTATCGTCACCAGCTTGCATCGCGACTTCCTGCCGTCGAGTTGGGCGAGTTACACGCCAACGACCATCGAGATTGCGACGCTCGTTGGTAGCTTTGGGTTATTCTTCACGTGCTTCCTGATTTTCTGCCGGATCGCTCCAGTCATTGCGATCGCGGAAATCAAAGGTGCCGCCCATTTGAAGAAGCGTTCGGCCACAGAAGCCGGTGTCGAGGAGAAAGCAGCATGAGTGACCGCGTACTACTAGCCACCTTTGATCACGAAGACGACCTGCTCGCGGCGACCGACGCTGTGCGACGTAAAGGGCTTTGCATCGTCGATGCCTTTACGCCCTATGCCGTCCACGGGCTGGAACGAGCGATGGGCTTGCGTCCGTCGCGGCTGACTTGGGTCTGCTTCGTGTGCGGGATGACGGGAGCCTTGGGAATGTTATGGTTCGAGCACTGGACTGCGTCGATCGATTGGCAGCTCGACGTCGGCGGCAAGCCGTGGAACTCCTTGCCCTCCGATGTCCCGGTGGCATTCGAAGCGGCGGTATTGCTGGCTGGGTTCGGATCGGTGTTCGCGTTACTGGCGGTGAGTCGACTATTTCCCGGCAAGCAACCTCACATCATCAATCCTCGCGTGACCGACGATCGCTTCGTGCTGGTGATCGACGAAGCCGATGCGGCTTTCGATACGTCTGCCATTCGCAAGATGTTGCAAGAGTTTCACGTACTTAGTGTCGAGGAGAAAGTGAAATTGGCTGGAGGCGAGTTGCAATAATGAGTCGCACAAACACCTTTCTCGCGGTTTTACTAGTGATCGTTGTCGTCATGACGGCGGCGGTTGGCGTTGATTATTCGAAGCCGAACATCGAAATCCTGCCCGACATGAAATACACGCCGGCATGGAAAGCGTTTGCGGCGAATCCGAATTTTCCCAATGGTCGCACCATGCAGCCTCCTGTCGGTGGGACGATCGCTCGTGGTCAGCTGCCGTTGCATTTCGCCGCGACAAAAGAAGATGCTGTTCGAGCGGGTGAGGAGCTCCAAAACCCCGTCAGCCGAAGTGCGATTGAAGCGGCTGTTGATGCCGAAAGCGAAGCGGTCGAGGCAACGGTGGAAACCCCAGGCGAAGCTGCTCCTACAGAAGCGGCACCGGCAGAAGTCGTTGCCCCTGCCCCGGACGTAGCTCAGCAGAATGAAGCAGCTCGTCGCGCTGCGATCGTTGGCGAGCGATTCGCTGCGTCGGTCGAACGTGGGAGTAAAGTCTATCTGACCTATTGCAACGCGTGCCATGGCCCAAAGGGTGCGGGAGACGGGCTAGTTCCGCAACGCGGCTTCCCGCCACCGCCTTCGATGTTGACTGGAAAGTCGTTGCAGATGAAGGATGGACAGCTCTTTCATATCCTCACGTATGGGCAAGGAAGCATGGCCCCCTTCGCGGCACAGCTCTCGCGGGATCTTCGCTGGGACGTGATCAACTACGTTCGCGATCTCCAGAGTAACGCACCTGCGGTTCCCGAGGCAGAGCCTGCCGCGACGGAAGCGACGCCTGAGGCTTCTACTGACAAGACTGACCCGCAAACCAAAGCGGAGAGTGAAAAGACAGGTGAGAGTGCGCCAACGAGCAACAAGCCTGATGCGCAAAAGGAGCCCGATGCGCAAAAGCAACCTGCCGTTGAGCCTGACAAGGGCTCGGCCAAGAAGCCCGCTGCAGAAACAACTAACGAGGAATCGAAATTGCCTCCTAATGAACTGCGGGAATCGGCGGCAGGAGACGAGAAGAAGCCCGCTGCTCCAGCGCCTCAAGTGCCCGGTGACGAGCCTGAACCAACTACTGACGCCGAAAGTTAACGACCATGACCACCGAAGAATCACTTGCTAATACGCAACACTCGTTCAGCGAAGCGAGTGTCACTCGCCACAATCGCTTATTGCAGCGGCTCGCCATCGGTGGTGCGGTTGTCTTAGCATGCGGCGTTGCGATCTCCGCAGAACGTGTGTGGAGCAATCTGCTGGTCGCGACGTTCTACTTGCTGACGATCGCCTTGGGCGGGGCTCTCTTCATGGCGCTGACGTATGTCTCGGGCGGCGGTTGGCACGTGGCCTTTCGGCGCATCCCCGAAGCGATGGCCAAAGTGCTTCCAGTCGCGGGTGCCGCGATTCTCGTTGTGCTCGGCGTCCGCATGTCGCACTACGGCTGGCAGCATGACTGGCATGGCGATGCAGGAACCTTCTGGTTCAAAGAGCTATGGCTCACTCCGTCGTTCTGGGCCGTTCGTGCCGTCATTTATGTACTGCTGTGGAGCTTGCTTGCAAGTTGGCTGGTTGCTCGATCGCGCCGCCAAGATCGAACGGGCGATGCGGCGATCACTGGCGGCAGTGTCCGCATCTCGGCGTTGTTCCTTGCTGTGTACGCGGTCACGTTCTCGTTGGCGAGCGCCGACTGGATAATGGCGTTGGACCCAATGTGGTTCAGCACGATGTGGGGCGTCTACAACTTTGCTGGCATGATTCAAGCGGCCTTGGCGGTCGTGATCATTCTGGGATTGGTGCTGCGTTCGCACGACGGGCCGCTGCATGGCGTGTTCAACGACGAGCACTTACATGACCTTGGCAAACTGCTGCTCGGTTTCAGTTGTTTCTGGGTGTACATCTGGTTCAGCCAATACATGCTGATCTGGTACTCGAACATTCCGGAAGAGACGTCCTACTTCATCACTCGCACCCACGGTCCTTGGGGACCAATCGTCGTGGGATCGATCATGCTGAATTGGGTCGTCCCCTTCTTCGTATTACTGCCCAAGCCTGCGAAGCGAAACGCTGGCGTCATGATGAAAGTGGCGGTTGTCGTATTGATCGGGCGCTGGGTCGATCTGTACGTGATGGTTTTTCCTTCGACGCTTGGGGAGACGCCTGTCTTTGGCATTTGGGAAGTCGCATCGATCAGTTGCTTACTGGGAGTGGCCGGCTTGTTGCTCTTCCGCTCGTTCGCCAACGCGTCCCCCGTACCTCGCCACGATCCGTTCCTGCCCGAAAGCGTTCATTACCACGCGGGCTAACGTATTCCAACGAATGGTCATAACGGAGCTTCCGCTCTACCGGGCTGATTGCATCGCCGGCCGCTTGGCCTGCTAGCGAGTGCGTTCTTGTCTTGACCAGTACCTCCGATATTGGGATCATCTCGCCCCGCACGTGCCTCTCAGGAGTGTTTATGAGAATCTGGTTGGTCAAGCTCCTTTCACTTTCCGTGCTCGCAATCGCCAGCGGTTGTCAGTCGCTGAGTTACGCAGATCGTGGAGCGACGCTGGGGGCGTTAACCGGAGCGCTCGGAGGTGCCGCCATTGGACAGCACAACGGCGATGCGGCAAGTGGCGCGTTGATCGGCACTGCCGTGGGTGCGTTGGCGGGGGCGGCGGTCGGCGACACGATCGACCACGAGGTCGCTCGATCGGCCGAGATCATTGAACAACGAATGGGACGGCAGATGGCGGGGGCCGTGTCGATGAACGACGTGATTGCGATGTCGCAGGCTGGGTTGAGCGAGGATGTGATTATGACGCACATGCGAGCCAACGGCGTCGCCAGCCCTCCCTCGGTTAACGACTTGATCACGCTTCGTAATGCCGGAGTGAGTGATAACGTGATCCAAGTGATGCAGCAAACGCCGCCCCCAATTCCTCCAGTGGTCAGCGTCCCAGGTCCGGTGATTATCGAGGAGCATCATTATGATGTCGCTCCGCCATTCCCATATTACGGGTATCACCACCATCGCCATCGACCGCCCTATCGACCTGGTGTGCATTGGGGGGTGAGCTTCGGGCACTAAAGTGCCACGAAGATCCAACTCGCCGCAAGATCCTGCGAGTCGGTTGCCCCAGGCAGCCAGTGGCAGCTAGACTGATCAGAGGACCAGTAGGGGATGGCTGCGAGCAGCTTGCCGCTCGCTCTTGAAGAAACTTGTATGGCCAACGCGCAAATGGCGAACTCGGACCACGATTCCGATCTGTACGTAAGCTTTAGTCTGATCGATGCGTCCGAGCGCATCATCGCTCTCGAATCCACCGACCCATCGAGCGGAATGAATTCCGTTCTACCGTCCTCAGTTCGTATCATCGCTCTCGAATCCACGGATCCTTTGGAGTTGCCAGCGGAGTCGCCGTCTGCCGCCCTCGCGTTGCCGCCAAACCAAGCGGCCAACTCGATTCCTGCGGAACTTGTGTCAGGCCAGATTTGGCTGAACGGCGGCGTGCTGATGTGTGCGTGCCCCGACTGTCGGGCACCGATGTCCATTCGCTTCTGGTTGATGGCCGCCGATTGCTGGCAGTGTGGGACGAGCATCGAGTTGTCCGAGGAACAAGAGCGCGAAGCACGACGTTTGCTCGCCAATCAAGAGGAATCCTCTGCGCCATCGCCAGTCGCAACACCCGCCCCGGCGAAAGCTCTGTTGCCCGAGGCGGCGCCCGAACCGGCAACGAACGTTTCGGGAACTGCCAAACCTGCTGAACCGCCCAAGCCGGCGAGAAACGCAGAACAGGTCTCCAAGCCACCACAACCTGCCGCTTCAAGTCCGAAGCGACCCGTGCGGCAACCTGGACCGCAGCGAGCCGCGTCGCAACCGCCAGGTAACGCCGCCGTCCCGCGATCGACACGGCGACCGCCTCCGCGCCGCCCTGTTTCGGCGTTGGAGAATCGCGTTCGCGCACGCTTGCAGAAGAGCGCTCGTGCCACTGGCGTGACGGCGGTTGTGCGCGACCTGTTTGGGTGTACTCCGGCCTGGCTGGTGAGTCTTGTGTTCCACCTGATTGTACTGACCTTGCTGGCGTTGTTCACGCTCGGATCGGACGATGAAGGCCCGTTCATCACGCTGTCGACGACGGTCGCCAAGGAAGTCGAATTGGGCGGCGACACGATCGCGATCGACCCGCTGAATGAGGTTGTCTTTGACCTGCCAGTTCCAAAAGACATGAACTTGACGAACGCAGAACAACGGGAAGCGGTCGTCAAAGCGGATCAAGACGCTCGCGAATTGCGAATCGATCCAGGGGCTGACGAACCGAGTTTGCCGGACCTCGCCCAAGTAAAGCGGCTCGTGGGAACGGCGACTGGCGGTGGCCAGGCCGTGGCGGCTCGCGATCCGCGAATTCGAGTCGAGGTCGTGAAACGAGAGGGCGGTACGACGCTGACCGAGGCTGCCGTGGCGCGGGCCCTGCGGTGGATGGCGATGCATCAGGAAGCCGATGGGCATTGGAGTCTGCACAACTTCGATAAATCAGCACGCTGCTCGTGTAGTGGAGGCGGTTCCCTGCGGAGCGATTCTGCGGGAACGTCGCTCGCGTTGTTGCCGTATCTGGGCGCGGGCCAGACGCATCTTGTCGGTCGATATCGCGATGAAGTCTCGCGTGGCCTGCGTTGGTTGCTCGCCAATCAACGCGAGAATGGCGACTTACGTGCCAACTCGCAGGGCAACTCCGGCATGTACGCTCACGGCCAAGCCACGATCGTATTGTGTGAAGCCTATATGATGACCGGCGACGACACGCTGCGAGACCCTGCACAAAGGGCGATTAACTTTATCGTCGCGGCTCAGAACGACGCGGGCGGTTGGCGATACGAACCGAAACAAGCTGGCGATACCAGCGTCGTGGGCTGGCAAGTGATGGCGTTGCAGAGCGGGCGTGCTGCGAAGCTGCATGTGCCCGACGAAACACTCGAACTAGCAGGCGTGTTTCTCGATTCGGTGTCCAGCAGCGGTGGTGCGAAGTATGCGTATGTGCCGCGACAAGCTCCGACTCACATCATGACGGCGGAAGGACTTCTGTGCCGAATGTACCTCGGCTGGAAACTTGACATGCCGGGGATTGAGCAAGGTATCCGCTTCCTGGCCACGCAACATTTGCCCAACGAGCGTGAGCCGGACATTTATTATTGGTACTACGGAACTCAGGCCCTTCACCATTACGGCGGCGCAGAATGGGAGATTTGGAATCGCGAGATGCGACAGATTCTGGTCGACTCGCAGGAACGCCGCGGTCATGCCGCCGGAAGTTGGAATCCTCGCGGACCTCACGCATCGGTGGGCGGCCGACTTTACATGACCGCCCTCGCCACGTGCAGCCTCGAAGTCTACTACCGCCATCTACCAATTTTCCGACAGCTTGATCTTGAGTAGCGAGGCGAAACCGCAAGTAGCCTGACTCTCCGAGTCGGGTGCGGGTTCCGACTCGGAGAGTCAGGCTACAAACTACCACGGGCGAGTAGAGATGACGCCTTCCTCGGGACTGCTGGCCGTGGCGTACAGCCGCTTGGGAATTCGACCAGCGAGATAGGCCAGCCTTCCGGCTTCGCAGGCGGCGTTCATGGCGCGGGCCATCTTGACCGGGTCGCGTGCATGGGCGATGCCCGTATTCAACAGAATGCCATCGACGCCTAACTCCATCGCGAACGTAATATCGCTTGCCGTGCCCACACCTGCGTCGATGATGACTGGATAATCCGGATCGTCTGCTTTGAGATATTCCAGGCAAATGCGGATGTTGTTCGGGTTAAGGACACCTTGTCCCGAGCCGATAGGACTGCCCGCCGGCATGACGGCAGTCGCGCCCGCTCGCTTTAGTCGCTGGGCGGTAACGGGATCGTCATTCGTATAGCAGAGAACTTGAAATCCTTCGGCCACCAACTGCTCGGTGGCGGCGAGCGTTTCGATCGGATCGGGCAGCAACGTCTTGCTGTCGCCCAAAACTTCGAGCTTGACCCAATCGGCTCCGGGATTTCCCAGCCCACTGAGAAGCTCGCGCCCAAGTCGGGCAGTTCGAATGGCGTCCTGGGCGTTAAAGCACCCAGCTGTATTCGGCAGCAGTGTATATCGATCGAGATCAAGGTAGTCGAGAATGTTTTTCCCGTCGCCATCGTACAGCCGCTCGCGGCGCACCGCGACCGTGACGCACTCCGTGCCCGAGACATCCAGTGCCTCGCGCATCAAATCGAAGGTCTCGTACTTGCCAGTACCGACGATCATTCTGTTTCGAAACACATGCTTTCCAAGCCAGAATGAATCTTCTGCGTTCGCCGTTTCGCGCGAGCCCGCTGGGGCGTCCATTGCCACGATTGTCTTAACCTCCTCCGACCAGCGTCACGACTTCGAGCTGGTCACCTTCGTTCAGAATTGACTCGCCATGAAGATCTCGCGGAGCTAGTTCGAGATTGACTTCCACCGCAACTCGACGCGGATCAAGTGTCAACTCTTCGAGCAACTCCGCGATGGTAATCTCATCGCGAACCTGGCGGGATTCGCCGTTAAACAGAATATTCATGGGTACGTCGCCATTGCTCGGCATTACTCAACCTGAATGTTACGCGATGATCCCTTGCCGAGAACCATCATGGCACTGGCCTGAGTGAAATTGTACTGCGCGGCTTGACGGTTCCAAGGGAGCCAATAGCCCACATAATGCCCGGTATTCGCATCGGCGACGTACACGACGCTTTCCGCCGGCGCGATGCTGCCGCCCTGCGTCTTGAAGTTAGCAGCACCGGTGACCATCAAGTATTGCGGTTGCTTGCCTTGTTCAACACCCAGATCTGCAACGACATTGGCGCGAAAAGCACCGCCCATCGCCCCTGTGCGCGGATTCAACACGGAGCAAGTCAATTCACCGGTGATGAAATCGAGGATGAAGAGTCCTTCGACCCCCTCTTGAATCGGACCGGTTGCAATCGCCATCGTTGTCCCGCCGTGAGTGGAGGACGCATTGAGCAGCGTTGCGGGCAACTCAAATCTTGGGCTGGAGAACTGAGCAGTAACAACTGCTCCCAGCAATGCACCGAGCATCAAGCCACACACCAGCAGCGTCCAGTGACCTTGTTTCAAATGGCGCAACATCGTTATCTCCTTTTGATTCCGTAGTGATTCAATTCGCGGGATACAGCAACTCGCGAGTGTCGCCGCGAGCTGGCCGCTTGTGAACTTCGCTCTTGGGTGGCAAACGAGAAGTTAGCCACCACGACACTTTAATCTAAGAGCCCCAGCGACGAACTGCAACTAGTAAGCGTCCTTCCTGCACTTGGCGTATCTGGCAAAAACCATCTTACACCATGCCGAACTGCTAGACTATCTCAACGGGACCGTCGAAACGATATCTAGTCCGTATTTACTTCAATTCGTCGCGAGCCGCCACGATTCCAGCCAGCTTCGCTTCGGCGACTTGGGCAGAAGCGATGGGATTGTCGGCGAACGTCGCAAAGCCGCAGTCCGGAGTCAGTACGAGTCGCTCGGCCCCGAACAAATCGATTGCTTGAGAAATGCGTTGCCGGATCGCGGCAACCGGTTCCACGGTGTCCAGCTTTTGGTTGACAACGCCGATGCCAATCCGCCGGTCTGCGGGCAGTGTCGCCAGGATTTCTAGCTCGCCCGCACGCGGCGTACATGCTTCAAGGAAGTACCCGCCAACTTGCAACTCGCTGAGCATGGGCACCAGCGGGCGGTAGTCTCCCGCCAACGCTATGTCTTCGTTGCGACTCCAGTTTCCGCGACAGATGTGGATCGCCGTCCGTTCGCGTGGCGCGCCGTCGACAACTCGATTCAAGAGCGAAGACGCGAACGCCAACTCTTCCGCCTGCGAGCGTTTTTCGCTGAGCGCTCCACACATGAAACTTCGGCCTCCTTGCGGAGCCCCAAACACAACTTCGGTCAACACGGGCTCATCGAACTGCACGACCGTCGCCCCGGCGGCCAACAGGTGGAACAACTCGGCTCGCAATACCGCCACGATGTCGTCGGCCAACGCTTCGCGAGAATCGTAGGCGCGATCGGAGACACACTCGAGCCACATTGTTCGCGTGAGCAGATAAGGGCCGGGTAACGCCACCTTGATCGGCTGGTCGGTCAACTTGCGAGCGAAGTTGATTTCATGCACGGCCAGCGGGCGACTCCTGGCGATTTTCCCAAACACGGCGGGATGCCGCACTTCGCCGGCCGGAACATCGAGCGCCCGCAGCTCCGATTCGAACTTCTCCGGATCGTCGACGTACGGCAACAAGTCCGTGATGGGAATCAGTTGGCAATTATCGAGCAGCCCGCCGACGAAACTGGCGTAGCTGTCGCGACGCTGTTCGCCGTCCGTAATCACGTCGACACCGGCGCGTTGCTGAGCTTGCACACAGAGTCGAACCGCGTCGTCCGCTGTCTCTTGAAACGCGTCGTCCGCGAGTTGACCAGAGATGTGAGCGTGAATCGCTTGAAGCATCCAACGAGGCCGCGGCCAGCTGCCGATTCCCATGATGGCCAGTGGCGGCAGTTTGGGAGCAGGTATCGGCCGCGGGAGCTCTACGTCGGTCGTAGGCGTGGATCGTGCGATGGGCATGGGCTTTAGGCTTGTCGAATCGAGCGCTTTGTCAACCTCCACCGTCTGCCCCTTCTTGCGAACAAGAAAGCTCCAGGAATCGCTATCGGAATGCACGACGGAGAGCAGGGCATTCTGAGTCATGCGGCACCATGCCGAGAGGTCTTCGGCGACAGTCGGCTCGGCGGACCGGATCTCCAACAAACCACCGGGTGGCAGCGGATCGATATGGCGACGGATCAGCAGTAGTAATCCGTTGCCACAATCCAACGTGCCACCATCGAAGGTGACATCGGGTGTTTTCAAGTGCTGTGGGACGTAGTCCATATCTACCCATCTATAAAGCTAAAAGGAAACGCACGGAGCGCCGTCGGAAAGAAACTCCACCAACTTCGCACCACCGACTACAACGACTCCGTTGACGAGCGCCTGGTCATCGAGTTTCCTGCGTTTGAAACAGGGTGAGCAGGCATAGATCGTGCCGCCACTCGCCGCGAAGTTGCTCATCAATTCACCGAGCGGAGCAAAACCTTCTTCGTGAATGTCATCGGCGTAGCCGCGTTGCGTGAGATGCACGCCCTCGCTGCTGAGGAAGACGATTGTCTCTTTCTCGGAGCCAAGTGCGGCGTTAGCGATGACGAAGGCGACAGTGGCTTTGTCGGTGTTGTCTTTTGCACAGGTTAGCGAGACACAGAATTTTCCGGACATGATTATTCCTTTCGTTGTATCCAATAGTGAGGGTGATGTTGTGCCAGTAGCACGTGGCCCGTCATTCGGCACCAGGCCGGAATGTCTTCCGTTGCGCCGGCGTCCTGGGCGGTTAGCTTGAGCCGTGTACCAGCGGGCAACGCGTTCATGCGTTGACGAAGCGCGAGAACGAGATCGCCACAGGCCATCTCGCCCGCATCCCACGCTTCGGCAGCCAATCCTATGACATCGGGTTCCTCCAACGGCTTGACCATTGCGTCCAATAGATCCTCAGCATCGGGCGGATGCTCAGTATCCGTTCCAGCCCAGAGACATCCTGGCAACGTGCCCCGAGCGAAGCCTTCGCGTTCACTCTCTCGCTGCCAAACTTCCCCATAACAACTCCGCTGTCGGAAATGGGATTGCAAGTGATCGCGTAGCTGACTTGTCGGCCTGCCCAGGCCGTCTGCGAGGCAATTTGCACAGCGTGGATTGTCACCCAGACCCATCGCGATCGAGAAAAGTAGCTCGTGGCCACAGATTTCGCTTTGGCAGGCGCAACAGACGCGCCCGCGCAAGGCATCAACCTTCGCCTGCAACTGTTCGGCAATTTGTTCGTCGGTAGCTTCCACGTTTATTGTCCAAACTAGTTGTCAGGTGTGAGGATCTCGCCGTCTGCCGGCGTCTCGGCAGCCGACCACGCAGGGTCTGAAACCGATTCTGTCGCTGATCGTACTGAGCCGTCCGCCAGAGCCATGTGAATGACGCCCACCGAAAGACTTTGCGACTTCAGCGGGTGTGCATTCGTCGGCTTCACGTTGAATTCGGGTCGGAGCATGCAACGACAGAGCCACGGAGCAGTACCAGTCCAAGCAGTCGGGACCGGGCCGCCGCGATTCACAAAACCGCTGCGAGCCCAGTATGCGTTTGCGTACAAGTCGTTCGCCGGCAGCGACACGGAGTAATCATACGGTCGCGTCGGCGGATAAACACCATAGCCCCAGAGATTAGCGCCGTTTAATGGTGTTCCAGCCGGGCGAGACGAAACTGCGTACTTCTCGTTGAACAAGATCGTATGGGAAAGACCATCCTGGATCTTGGAAAAATTCGCACCGTCGTCGCCAAACACCTGCCAATTCGCGGAATAGCTACTCAAGCCCCAGGTCGTGTTCCCTGCGCTGGCCCACGGCGGCACATCGCTCGTCAAGGTATACGTGCCGTGGCCGTAGGATACGTCTGCGGGGGCTTGCAGCGTCGAGACAGTCTGCGAACGCGACGCGTCCGATCCGAGGTCGTGGAGAGTCGACTGCTCAATCCAGGGCAACATGTGAAAGAACACCGTGCCAAGCGGCGCGTTGTCGGTACTCGCAGGATTGCTGCCGTACATCGGCGGTGTGATCTTGTTCGTATCGTGAATTCCATGAATCGCTAATCCTAATTGTCGCAAGTTGTTCTTCGACTGCGTGCGACGCGCGGCATCCCGGGCCATTTGCACCGCTGGCAGCAGCAACGCGACCAGGATGCCAATGACTGCGATCACAACTAGCAACTCGACGAGCGTAAATCCGCTCTGAATATTTCGTCGAAGGACCATGAATATCTCCACCTGTAATGATTGGGAAGTTTCTTATCTTGTTCACATTGGCTGAGCAATGCGAGCATCGATTTGTTGATCGTTACGACATGGGATCGCGAGCAATGACCAGGCGTTGCTCCTTCGTCACCATTTCGTAAGTCACCCGTAATTGCTCCGGTGGCTGATCGCCGGATTTCAAAACCAAGTCGACTGCACATCGTGGCGTGCCGTCTGTCTCCAGATACGTGGCGTGAACCGAATACTCGACCAGGGTCATCGAGCGATTCCAATCGTCGTCAAAGAACTCGATGGCCTGAGGGCCGTCCAACAGAGACGCCGGCTTCTCACCCCGCTTCCATGCTGCGAGCGACGTTTCCACCGACCGTTGAGCGTCGTCCAGGAGTTTCTGCTTTGCGCCACCATCGCCACAGCCGCAGCACGCTAGTGTCAACAGTAAAGCGCCCACGAACTGTAGCCGAACAGCGCGAACGCGTTTCAAGAGACCATCCATCTTTGCTTGTTCCATGTGTCGTCGGTTAGTCAGACGGAAACCGTGGCAAGACCGCTGACTGCGGTATCGGGAGACGCCGAATCGAGCCAGCACACACGTCCACTCGCAAGCTCATTTACAGGGAGCCTGAGGAATTGCGGAGTGGACCAGCGATCACGTCGCTATTGGCGATGCGGGCGTCACGTGAAGCCCGTGCCGAAACAGAAAAGATCGCCAGTGCAGAATTCAGCAAGTTGGGCGATCATGAACATCGTGACTCCTCAGATTGAGTGGCGTAAGTTTATATGTTCCCGAATCGCGAGTCAAGCTGCGGAACGCCCGGGTAGTGGGGCTACAGTGAGGCCGACTGTGAGCAAGCCGCCGAACTGGACGGCGCGAAGTTGGCAGCATGGGCGCGCGGGGACCTCACGAGAATCGCGAAGAACCGCATCAAACGCGGTTAGCGGAGAGAAGGGGAATCGAACCCAATCCGTCGCGCGGATTCCCTATCCCGCATTTCTCATCGTAGGCCGGACCAAGGTCGCAACCCGTTGCCGGAGCTTCGCAAACGCAAATAGCTTGAAAGCATGGTGTTTCGTAAATCCACTCGACAACTGCGACCGAAGTTCCGGCAGATGCGGCGTTTGCTTC
>CAUJKL010000416.1 GCA_963204995.1 Planctomycetota bacterium
CGTTCGGAACGCTGGCCGCGCGAGCCGCCATCAAAGACGTCGGTCGTGCGCTCGGCATTCCGCTCGGCCGCGTAAACGAAGTGACTGGCATGGTGCCCGAAGAACTTGGCATCTCGCTGAAAAAGGCACTCGCGAAGAGCGAGGAACTACGCAAAACCTATGAGAACGACGGCGAGATCCGCGAGTTGCTGGATCTGGCGATCAAAATCGAGGGCTTGGCCCGAAATGTCGGCACGCATGCGGCGGCCGTTGTGATCGCCGACAAGCCGCTGACGGATTACGTGCCGCTCGCTCGTGTGTCCGGCAAGACGGACATCATCACGCAATGGTCGATGAACGACGTCGAAGCGGCTGGTCTGTTGAAGATGGATTTTCTCGGGCTCCGCAACTTGACCATTCTGTCGAAGGCAGTCGACTTGATCGAGCAATCGACTGGTCAGCGAGTCGATCCGTTGAAGTTCCCTCGCGACGACAAAGACACATTCGCACTGTTGCGACGAGGCGAGACGAAAGGGATCTTTCAGCTGGAAAGCGGCGGTATTCGCGACCTGCTACAACGCATGAAGCCCGATCACTTCCTGGACATCATCGCGACCAACGCACTCTATCGCCCCGGTCCGCTGGAAGGCGGCATGGTCGACGAATATATCGCGGTAAAACATGGCAAGGCCGCCGAGTACAAGCACGAGGTGTTGAAGGATATCCTGGAAGAGACCAACGGCGTGATGGTCTATCAAGAACAAGTGATGCGGATTCTGAATCGGCTCGGCGGAATCCCACTCGCAGCTGCCTACACGGTGATTAAAGCGATCAGCAAGAAGAAGGAATCGTTGATCGCCAAGAACTACGAAAAGTTCATCGAAGGTGCCGTCGAGCGTGGCATGAGTAAGAAAGATGCCAACGAAATCTGGGAGCTGATCATCAAGTTCGCGGGCTACGGCTTCAACAAGAGCCATTCGACGGCCTATGCTTTGATCGCGTATCAGACGGCGTATCTCAAGGCCCATTATCCCGTCGAGTTCATGGCCGCGCTCCTATCGGGCGACATTCAGGGGCGGAACTTCAAGCGGAAAGATGCGCTCGTCGAGCACATGGAAGATTGCCAACGAATGCAGATCGTCGTTGTGCCTCCAGACGTGAATACGTCGAACGTCGACTTTGCGGTTGGCGACGGCAAGATCTTTTTCGGCCTGTCCGCCATCAAAGGCTGTGGCGGGACCGCCGCCGACACGATCGTCGCGGCTCGCAAGGCTGGTGGGCCGTTCAAAAGCATCTTCGACTTCTGTGAACGCGTTGATACATCGTCGTGCAATCGATCGACTGTCGAGACGTTGATCAAAGCCGGGGCGTTCGATTCGCTGGGTGCCAAGCGGCGACAGCTGATGGAAGTCTTGGAACGGGCGATCCAGGCCGGGACTTCTGCATTATCGGATCGCAAGAGTGGTCAAAAGAGTCTGTTCGGGGCTCTGGAGGAAGAGCAGGACGCGCAGCCTGCTATCAATTTGCCGAATGTTTCCGAATACGACGAGCGTGAACGATTGCTGATGGAGAAAGAGGTGCTGGGTTATTACCTGAGCAGCCATCCGTTGGCCGAATACGAAAAGACGCTCGCCACTTACTGCTCTCACACGACAGCTCAACTCACGGGCTTGCCCCACAAGACCGAAGTCATGATGGGTGGCATGTTGTCGGCAATCAAAATGGCTCACGTCAAAAATGCCAAGCCGGACAAGCCGACCAAGTACGCCAACTTCGACCTGGAAGACATGGCG
The DNA here is from genome assembly GCA_963204995.1 of Planctomycetota bacterium. Lineage (GTDB taxonomy): Bacteria > Planctomycetota > Planctomycetia > Pirellulales > Pirellulaceae. The sequence continues at coordinate 1,773 of CAUJKL010000416.1, forward strand.
GGCGCGATCCGGTGCATCATGTGGCCCGACGACTTTGCGATCTCGGGTGAACTCGTCAAGGCGGACGCGATCATGGTCGTACAAGGTTCGCTCGATCGCCGCGGTGGTGGGGACGAAGCGAATCTGATTGTGAACAAGCTGATTCCGCTCGACCAACTCGACTCGCTTTATACTTCCGGCGTAATGATTCGTGTCGACGAGGAGCTTCACGGTGCGGAGAAGCTGAATCAAGTGCGGGAAGTCGTTCGCGGTTACCCCGGTGGTTGTGAATTGCAAATCGTGTTGTCGTTGCGCGATGGAACTCGAGTCTTTATGCGATCCAACAAATTGCGTGTCGCAGTCAACAACGAACTGCGTCAGCGGATCGATGACCTGCTCGGCACCGGCTACTATGGCTTGATCACGTCAAAGCCTACGCTGGCCCCGCCGAGCAACAAACGCCAACGTCGTGGAGCGATGCAAACCGCGTAAGCTAGGTAGGCCGGACCAAGCGAAGCGCAGTTCCGGCATCTTCGATACCCGTTGCCACCTGCTAACTCCCGTTGCCGGAGCTGCGTCGCTGCGCTCCTTGATCCGGCCTACTTATGGCTGAAACGCCTCGCAATATGGAAGTGGCCGAAGCGTTGATGTTTCCGGTAGCTGGACACGATAAATCGGGACGTCGCGGTAGTGAACATCACATAACGGGCAACGATGGATGAAGGGAACTGCTGGCGACACACTCTCGGGCGCTACTGGCGGTAGTGACTCGAGCGGTGTGGGAGTGACCGCGAGATCCGGTGGACTCACCGGCGGTGATGGCTCGGCTGGCCCGCGCGACGCAAGGTAAATGGCTCGAATGTGGTCAGACGAAATCGCCGCTTTGAGGATCGCGACATCCTTAATCTCGCCGTCGAATGGCCGCTTGCCTGCTCCAGAGGGACTGTCGCCGATCCAGACGTGGACGTGTGCATTCGTCTTCGGTTTGCCGTGATGAGCCACTTCTGCCACGAGTTCTCCGTCTTGGTAGAGACGCATTACATGCCCGTCGTAAACAGCCGCGACAAATACTTGCTCGTTCACGCTGATGTTGCGTTCGCTCGACACGGCTTCCCTCGTTCCGTGTTCCGTTCTCAAGCGGAAGCGAAGCCGTGGCTGGTCTTCGCGAATGGTGGTACTTAACGACCAGAACTGATCTTGTTCATTCAAGCCATTTTCCTTGGCGATGATCCGGGCATCAGAAACCGCGAAGCTCTTCGGATTGATGAAGGCGAGGATAGTAAATGACTTATCGTCGAGGTCGAAGGCTCCGACATCGACAAAGTCATCGCCGTCGAAATGCGACGAACCAACGACGTTGTAATTACCGTGCTGCCGTCCGACTTGATCGAGGGCCACAGCCGTTCCCACCGGTTCGTTCAGCCGCCACCACGCTGCTGGGCGATTGGCGACGTAGGCGCGAACAAGGCTCGTGTATTGCGGCTTTGCAGCGTTCACGAGTTCCGTGATTTCGTTGGCCGTCAGCTGACGCGCGAAGATCGCAATTTCATCCAACTCGCCGGCGAAGAACTTCTCCAACGGCGTTTCACTCGCTGCCTGACTAGTCATCGTCGAGGCACCAAAGACAAGCGGTTCGCGATTCCCGGACCCGCCGCTGCTTTCACCCAACCCGCCAGTATACGCATTCGAGTCGACGAGATTGCCATCGACAAACAGCCGCATACCGTCGTTGCCAAACGTGAAAGCTGCATGAGTCCAGCGGTCCTTGGTGGCCGCCGCACGCACTTCGTAACTCTCGGTCGTACTCTGTAGACGGACGACGATCTGGCCGTCGTCGAGCGACATGGTCAAGTGCCCGCCATCGCCGAATCCACTGGCATCCTTCGAGAGAAGACCTTGCGAACGATTAACATCGTCCGCCCGAAACCAGCAAGCGACCGTTCCTTGATTGAGAAGTAGCTCGTCGTTATGTCGGACTACGACGCAATCGTGGTGCCCAGCAAACGCGATGGAACGGTCGCTGTCGCATTGAATCGCCCCCGGCGCGGTGAGCTTCGCACCACCTTGCGACAGGCCAACGTAGCGTTCGGTTTCGTCGAGAAGTAGGTGTTCGTCGTCGCCATCGAATCGCCAATACGCCAGTGGATTGAGCTGCTCGGCAGCGTCAACAGCGAATGCCTTCGCCGGTAACTCCGTGAGTCGCGAACAGCAAACTGAAAACATTGCCGCCAAGATGGCGATGGTATTGAGATGTCTCAAGCCACAAATTCCTCATAAATAGAACATCGGGCCGATTGGATCGCAGGTGGCGTTCCACTGGAACCATTGTAATTGCCGCATCGGCGGTTCGAACCGGCGATTTAACTTTCCTTGGCACGCACTTCAAACCGACATTAGATTACGGTGAAATACCGACTTTCAAACTCCAACCGTCCCGGGGGCAGAACCATGGACGATGGCAGCTCGCCACACGCTCCGCCAGCCGAATTGATTCGTTTCGTCGACCGACTTGCCAACGAAACGCTCCGCACACACAGTGAAGAACGTCGATTTCCGCGATACAAGCTAACGGTAGAGGTGTGGGTCCAGCCGGTGGACAGTAACTTCGAGCCACTGGACAAACCCTTCACGGCGGTAAGCCGGGATATTTCGACCGCTGGAATCGGACTGCTGCATACCAGAGCCGTCCGCGACAAGTATCTGTGGTTGCGACTGGTGACATCTGCCGGCGGTGCGATGAACGTCATCGTCGAGGTGTTGCGCTGTCGTCCGATCGGGATGTTCTACGAGATTGGAGCTAAGTTCGTGGCGAAGCTGGATGAGGCCGTCGGCTTTGAGTTGTGAAGTCTTAGTGCGGCGCAGCCGCGAAGTGGGGTAAGCTTCCAGCTTGACATTTGCTGAGAAACGCAAGCTGGAAGCTTACGCCACGTCAAAGTCGCCGCGCAATAGCATCAGATGCAGCCATAACTGACGTGGTGCTACGAGATCTTGGGCGATAATCGTCGCGCGGGTAACCCGTGATCCTCGTGCATGTTGCTAGGATGCTCGGTCGCAATGAGTTATCATGGCCGTGCTGTTCCCGCTACTCTCGCCTACGACTGACTTGAGGAGTTCTCGATCATGACGCGCCACACCACTCGACGTGCTTTTATCCAATCAGCGGCTGCCGGTATCGCGTTGCCGACCTTCGTTTCTTCGTCCGTGTTTGGCGCGAACGATCGTTTAAACATCGCAGCGGTCGGAGTGGGAGGCAAAGGACGCGGCGACATCGAGAGTACTTCGCGAGGACAAAATGTCGTCGCCATCTGCGACGTCGACGATCGGACGTTGGGCGAAGCGGAGAAGAAGTATCCAGGCGCGAAGACCTACAACGACTGGCGGAGGCTGCTGGAACAGAAGGGCATCGATGCCGTCACCGTTTCGACGCCCGATCACATGCACGCGCCGATTGCCATCTCGGCGATGCAACTCGGTAAACACGTCTACGTGCAAAAGCCGCTCGCCCACACGATTCACGAAGCTCGACAAATGCGTTTGCTGGCGAAGCAATATGGCGTCGTGAGCCAGATGGGAAATCAAGGGCACAGCAGTTCCGGATATCGCACGTTGGTCCAGCTGATTCAGGCGGGCTCGATCGGCAAGGTGCAGGAAGCCCACGCCTGGTCGAATCGTCCGATCTGGCCGCAAGGTATCGACCGGCCTGCGACTTCCGACCCGGTCCCCAGCTACTTGCACTGGGATCTTTGGCTGGGCGTCGCGAAGGAGCGGCCATTTGTTGGAGGGGGGCAAGGGAGTAAGCGCGATCGCGGCGTGTACCATCCATTCAATTGGCGTGGCTGGTTGGACTTTGGAGTCGGTGCGCTCGGCGACATGGGTTGTCATATCATCGATCCAGTTGTGTGGAGTTGTGAACTCGGTGCTCCAACCAAGGTCTGGTCCGATGGACCGGCTCCCAATCGCGAAACGTTTCCCAACTGGGGCATCATTCACTACCAGTTTGCTGGCACGAAGCAGACTGCCGGCGAGTCGTTTGAGATGACCTGGTACGACGGCGGGAAAAAGCCTGCGGAAGAACTTGCACCACTGCCCGATGGTGAATCGTTGCCGGACAATGGTTCTCTTTTCATCGGCGAAAAGGGCGTGCTGTTGTGCCCACACGGCGGTTCACCGCGCTTGTTGCCAACGAGTCAATACGCGGACTACAAGATCGAAGCGGTCGAGGAGAGCGATCACTACATGCAGTGGACTAACGCCTGCAAAGGCGCTGACAAAACGACGTCGCACTTTGACTATGCCGGCCCACTGACCGAGACCGTGTTGCTCGGGACGATTGCGATTCGTTTTCCTGAACAGGCCGTCGAGTGGGACTCGAAGAAGCTGCAAGTCACCAACGTTGCCGCGGCAAACGAGTTCGTCCGCAAGTCGTATCGCGACGGTTGGCAGGTCAAAGGACTGAGTTGACGCTTTCAACCGGGAGTTGAAGATTTCGTCCCGCGATCACCGTCTTGGACGTCTTTGAAGCCGAAACGGCGATAGCGGACGTTGCGCGGGTCCATCGTGTGGCCCCAACTAACTTCCTCTATAGGAATGTTAAAGGCCACTGCAATTCTTTGCCGTTCCGAGGGGCTCGGGGTCCAACGACCGAGTGCAATCGCCTCGGCGCGCTCGTTCGTGAGCTTGGCTCGTTCTGCCAAGTCTTCAACCGCCCAGTGGGCGTCTTCTAGCAAGCAATCGACTGTCTTCATTGAGCACGCTTCCGTGTAGGATGCCATCACCAGGAAGCGGTCGGCGCACGAGGAGAGGTTGTGAAAAAATCGTGGGATAGGCTTCCAGCCTGTCATTTTCCCCGTATTTCTGACAGGCTGGAAGCCTATCCCACCCAATAAAATCACAGCCTCGGAGTGAAACCGACCTTCGAACTTCGACTGAGAGTGTATCAAACCGAGTTGTCGCGAGAAAGACATCCGGCGAAGTTCACCAGTGCTGACCTATCGCTGATGCACCCACCAGCTCAGTACACTTGCGGTCTGCTGCCTTGCAGAGTCTGGCTGATGAGTACGACGTCCCGTTGTAGCTCGCGACAACACGTCTATATCTGCTGTATGATAAACGCCGCGTACTAAAACCTTAGAGCCGGAGGATGCGTCGATGCGTGCAATCATTCAATCGGTAACTTGCTTGGCACTGTTGGTGTCGTTGAGCAACTCGGCCAGCGCCGAGAACTGGACGCGGTTTCGCGGTCCGAACGGCCAAGGTGTCTCTAGCGAAGTTGGCCTGCCGGTCACTTGGTCCGCGACCGACAACATTGCATGGAAGACGAGCATCCCTGGCAATGGCTGGTCGTCGCCGATTGTTTACGATCAGTACGTGTTCCTCACGACGGCAACGGAGGATGGCACATCGTGTCACGTAATTTGTGTCAATCGTGGTGATGGAAGCATCGCCTGGGATACCGAAGTTCACCGCCAAGTCACAGGGCCAAAGCGTCAGCAGAACTCCTATGCCACCCCGACACCGGTGACCGACGGCAAACGAGTGTACGCGGTCTTTTACGACGGCACGGCGGTGGCCGTCGACTTCTCAGGCCAAGTGGTTTGGAAGAACTCGGAGGTTCCATTCTTTAGCCTGCATGGTCTCGGCGCATCTCCGCTGCTCGCCCACGACCAACTCGTCATGCCATTCGACGGCAGTAGCCGGGAGGAGAGTCAAGTCGGTTGGAAGGTTCCGTGGGACAAAGCCGTTGTTCTGTCATTAGACGCCGCCACCGGCGCGGTACGCTGGAAGGGGAAGCGAGGCGAATCGCGTGTTGGACATGTGACTCCAATTCTCGTCGGCGAGGGAAATCAGATCGTCAGCGCTGGCGGTGACCGCGTACAAGGATTCGACGCGCAGACGGGCAAGCAGATTTGGTCGATCTACAGCCAAGGCGAAGGCGTGACTCCTTCGCCAGTCGTTGGCGAAGGATTGATCTTCACTTCCTCGGGATTCGAAGATCCCACGATCCGCGCCATTCGTCCAGGCGGTGAAGGGGATGTTACAGCGACGCACATCGCCTGGGAACAGAAGAGAGGCGTCCCGGTACTCGCGTCGCCACTCTATGTGAGTCCGCATCTCTACACCATCACGCGAGACAACCTTCTGCACTGCATCGACGCGTCGACGGGCGAAATCGTTTGGGTCGAGAGGCTGAACGGCGTGCATTCCGCATCGCCGGTGTTGGCGGACGGAAGTATCTACATCCTGTCTGAAGAAGGTGTCACGCTAGTTCTGCGGCCGGGAAGTAAATACGACGAACTCGCCCGTAACACCATCAACGAGACTTGCCTGGCGTCGATGGCCGTCTCGCAAGGGCATTTCTACCTCCGCACGGCGGAGCATCTTTACTGCATCGGGGCCATGTCGGATCGCTAAGGTACGCCGCACCTTGAGGATGCATTTATTCCGTCGGTTAATGGTGTCCTGCGTCAATCCATTCCTGGAATCCATAGCTTCGACTTCTCGCCGCCACCTGCTGCGGCCGGGGCGTCGGGAGTCCATAGCTTGGAAGCTGCCTCGGGGGTCGCAGGAGCGGCAACCTTCTGAGGCGCGGCACCACGACGCGATCCGGGGGGCATGGCGTCCGGCGAGATAATGCCATAGCTGACTAAAATCTCGTACAAGCCTTGAGCCACACCGGGCTCCTGTATGTAGCGAGTCTGAAGTATTTGAACCAGCTTTTGGCATTCGGCGGTGTCGGCTGTCGAAAGCCGAATCGAGAGCTCCGCCAACAACCAACGAGCCGGCGACTGGCCCGCATCGGCGGCAGTCTTCTTCGCATCTGCGACGTAACTCAAGGCATCGTTGGCACCGGCTGCCGTACGAATCAGTAAGTCGTAGGTCTCGTTCTTGTCAACCTTGTCGTTCAAGCTGCTGCGATGGAGCACTTCCTTGGCCAAATGCCGGATCGCTTTTGACGCGTTCTTGAGGACGACGCGACGATAGAGCATCAACAGGTCTTCATCCGAAACTTTCGTCACGTCAAGCAACGGAACCTTGACAATCGAGATCTTCAACGCATCGATGCCTGCTGGGTCGATCGTGTCTCGTGTCGGCAGATCCAGGGCCTTACGAAGTTCATTGAAGTCGAATTCGTTGCCGTTTTGCTCGCTGCCAAGCTCGAGCAATAAGATTGCCGCAAGCGTCGGAACCTTCAACTTAGGGTCCGCTGCGGCTTGTCGAGGTGTCTTGCCGCCGAGCGTCTTGAGCGCCAATTCCGGCCACCGAGTCAACATGACTTCGCCGCGTTGCTGGGCTACCAACTCGCGACGTCTGGCCGGGGGCGTATCGTCCGGCAGACGCCAACGCCAAGTCAACGCCGCAGTCACCTTTGGCACCTGGCCAGCGACTTCTTCGAGCGGCGAGTCAATTACGAACTCGCCGAGCGCTTCGGTCAGTGCAGCTTTGGCGGCATCAAACATCTCGTCGCGGAGAATATTGAACTCGATTCTCGCGTCGCGATCTGTTCGCTTTCCGAAGATGTACATCTCGCCCAGCACATTCGGAATGGCCTCGCGCGCCAACTCGAGCCCGCTTTCGGGAACTGGCTTGTCGAGTAGCCAAAATGCAGCCTTCGGTGGTGGCTCGCCCTCGGCACTCAATTGAGACAGATCAACAGGCATTTTCGAGATTCGTTTGTCCGATAAGCACAACTCCATCAATTTTTCGGTGTCGGGAACCGTATAAATGACCGTTACCGAATCGACCTCGTCGACTTCCGCCGCCGGATCGAGCAACTGAGCCAACGCTTCTGCTTCGACTGCGTCGTCAAGCGGAACATCTTTCAGCCGCGCGTACTTCTTCCAGGCCACCACCGCCTCATCGCGTTGACCTACCCAACCACTCAAAATGGCGATGTTACGAAGAATTGCAGCCTGTCCTGGATACTTGACTTCCAAAACATCCAACGCCTCGCACGCTGCGATCCAGGCACCACGTAGCGCCAGGTTCTTCGCGGCACCGAAATCGTCGGCCCATTCGACGCCCTCCGGACAGTCGGCGTACATGTAGTCCTGTTTCAACAGCAGCGGAACTTCTCGGAGCATGTTGATTCGCATGAGCAGACGAACAGGATTCTCGTCTTGATCGCCGGCCAAACCGGCTTGCATCAGGAGATGTCCGCGCGCGGCGAGCACATCGCCGGCTTGCAGCAACGTCTGAGCCACGACACCGATCGCACTATACACGGACGGCGCGAGCATCCCATCAAGATGCTCCATCGCTTGCTGAAGATCTTCGATCGCACCTTCGAGATCGTCCTGGCTGCACGCGTGGATGGCCGACAAGGACAAAGCGACTGGATTATCCGGCGAAGCTGCCAAGAATTCGTCGATGGTGGCGTCGGCCTCTTCGAACTTGCCGAGCGACAACTGAACATCCGCCTTAACGGCGAGGAGCGCGTTCCGCGGTCCCTTTTCAGCGATCAGCTTATGGATGTGATCGAGTGCCGACGCGCGTTGTTCACCCTGAACGGCCCGAATGACTTTGTCGAGTTCTGCCTGAATGTCCTTCGAGCAGCAAAACTTGATCTTATTGCCGCTACCACAGGGACAAGGTTGATAGGGATCTAGGGACATGAATAGGCCTTACAGGTGGATTTCTGATGGATTGGCAACGCACTCGTGGCGTAGCGGAATTCGCGGGAAGTCGGAGCGGCGATAATTCGCTACCAACGTCCAAATGCCTGCGAATTCGGCTACTTGGCCTTACAAAGCGGAAGCCCGCAAGTGCCGAGTATCGTAACAGAACAGATCTACATTGACGACTGGGTTGACAATCGGGTTATTGCGGGCGTCAATCCGCAATTGAACTGCGGATTGCCCGACTTTCGTGAGTTCTTCGGCACTCCGTTCGGACATATCGGATTCACGAGCGAGGCTCGTGACGCAAATTCGGGCGAGAGCCTAGAATTGTGGATACTGACCTCCGAAATGGACTGGGACGACGGGTATAATACGCTAATCTTAACGAGCACCCATACTGTCCGAGTGATGAAACATTGATGGACGAGCGCAAAGGAAAACCGTCACCAGGTTCGCCCGAGTCGGCGGTGCCCCGCGCCGTCGTCAGCCGGCTCAGCCTTTATCTCCGCGAACTTCAGCACCTAGTCAACGATGGAAACGCTACGACCAACTCAACTCAGCTCGGCACGCTTCTCGGCTTTACCGATGCTCAGGTACGAAAGGATTTAGCGAATTTCGGCCAATTTGGTTACCCTGGAGTTGGTTATCGCTGTGAAGAGTTGATCGCTGCCATTAAAAAAATTCTGGGAACGGATCGTTTCTGGCCTGTCGCCATGGTCGGACTCGGAAACCTCGGTCGTGCTCTTTTGCGGTATCGAGGCTTTGGCGAACAAGGCTTTCGAATCGCTGCGACGTTCGACGTGGACGCCGAAAAGATCGGCAATACGGTCGAAGGCGTAGAGGTTTTTCCCCTCGATCGTTTGGCAGAAGTCGTTGCAGCAAAAGGAATTCGCTTGGCAATCGTGGCCGTCCCCGCTGCGTCTGCCCAAGCGGTTGCGGACTCGCTCGTCGCCGCCGGAGTCGAGGGAGTATTGAATTTTGCCCCCGTGACGCTCGCATTACCAGAGCGAGTCAGCCGTGTCGGCGTCGATTTGGCAATCGAATTAGAACAACTCTCATTCGCGGTTGTTAATCGGCCAGAGAATCCGTAAAGTATTGGCGCAGTCGAAGTGATTGTCGGATTGCCCGATAGTGTAATGGTAGCACTAGGGATTTTGATTCCCTCAGTCCAGGTTCAAATCCTGGTCGGGTAACTTAAGCATCAGCTTCTCGCTCTCCACCACCCACCACAGCCAGTGGACGCCGCATGCGGCAGCTCGCCGCCCTGCGCAGCGTCGCCTTACTGTCTCATCCCATGTGACGGACACTGATGTCGGAAAAACTGTGGTATCTCAAGAATTGTCCGCTCTTTGAGCAGCTGTCGGCTGATGATCTAAAAAACATCGAAGCCAGAAGCAGGTCGCGTACTTTTGCGCGCGGCACGCCAATTTACCTACCGCTGGACGAAACGAACTCCGTCTTCTTGCTGGCTTCTGGACGCGTGAAAATTTGCCACCTCACTCCCGATGGCAAGCAATCGATTCTGGCATTTATCGAACCAGGCGAATTATTCGGAGAACTCGCGCTGTTGGAGGCTGGCCCACGCGATGAATATGCGGAGTCCGCCGAAAAATCGACGATTGTGCTAATTCCCGGCGAAGTGATGCAGCAGTTGATGGAGTCGCACGCGGGCGTCACTCTAGGTGTGACCAAACTGATTGGGATGCGCCGACGGCGCATCGAGCAACGCCTGAAAAACTTGCTATTTCTTTCCAATCGAGACCGTCTGACACACCTGCTCCTAGAATTGGCGGAGCAGTATGGCACCCGAGAGAGCGGCGGACTTCGGCTACGTATCCAACTCTCTCATCAAGACTTAGCGAATGTTATCGGGAGCACACGCGAGACCGTTACGGTCGTCCTCGGCGAAATGCAGCAGGAAGGAATTCTGTCGGTCGGTCGCCGTCGAATCGTGATACTCGATCTCCACAAATTGGCGAGCGGCGTCCAACGCCCAATACCGGTGCTTCCGGGTGAAGCATTGGGGCGACCGTGAGTAAAGATGGCACTTATGAATCAAATTACGGTAACGGACGCGAGCCAATGTTAGACGACATACAGAGCCTGCGATGTATTTCGGACGATAATTCATAAACGCCGGTGCGGTTGGTGGCCGGGCCGGAGGGAGGTGTAGTGATGCACGATCAGGGTTCTTGGAGCGATTGCCCGTCCGGTGTTGTGACGGAGATGGCTAGAGAATTGCGCCGTCGTCGACAGCGGACCCAGCTTCGCCCCTTCATGGCAGCTGGCTTGGCGTTCTTACTGATTTCTGTAATCGGTTATGGATTGACAAATCGCGATACCCCTGTTCCTCGTGCTGCCTTGAACTGTCGCGACACCATCCAGCTGTTGGCAAAGTACCACGCCGGTTCCCTGGATGCTGTTGGTGCAAGCGGTGTGCGCGAGCATCTGTCGCACTGCCCGAAGTGCCGCAAGTATTACGACGAGACTTTTCCGAGCGAAGTCCGAAATCACTCATCGGTCGAATCGCGACTTCTCGTGGCTGCCACGCATTTTCGCCGCTAGCCTTTCGGTCGGGGCGGGTGGCTGTGGCGGAGTCTTCGACGCCACGGCTGATTGGAGTTCACGGTAAGCCGGGGCTTCGCGGAGTCAGCCCCAGCCACCTCCGCCACGCATTTTCACCGCTGACCTTTCGGTCGGGGCTCGCTGCGGTTCTTGGTGCGTCCCCTAGTAGCTGCTATTTCTTCGTGGCAAGATGTGAAGCCTCTGCCCTTCATTGTCTTGCGACTTGGGAACGAATCGATGACTAAACAGGCAATTGTGCTTGCTGCTGGCAAAGGGACCAGGATGAAGTCCGACTTGCCGAAGGTACTCTTCGAGGCTTGCGGTCGTCCGATGGTCACCTACGTGGTCGATGCGCTCGAGCGAGCCGGCATCGAGCGGATTATAGTGGTCGTCGGCTACAAGGCGGAGTTGGTCCGCGCAGTACTTGCCGGGCGGAGCAACGTGAGCTTCGCCGAACAGACAGAACAACTAGGCACCGGGCATGCCGTGATGATGTGTCGTGAGGCGATTCAGGGGCAGACGGGGCCAGTAATGATCGTGACCGGCGATTCGCCCTTGATCCAGCTATCTTCGATCGAAAAACTATTGGCAGACTTCTCGGCTAGCCGACCCGCTTGTTTGCTCGGCACCCTGCACAAGCCTGATCCCACGGGATTGGGGCGTATTGTCCGTGACGGATCGGGGGCGTTCGAGGGAATTGTCGAGGAAAAGGACGCGACTTCGGAGCAGCGAGCGATCACCGAGGTTAATATGAGCACTTATGTATTTGAAGCGGCCGAGCTGCTCAGTGCCTTGGATAAACTCACAGACGCGAACCGGCAGAAAGAGTATTACCTGACCGATTGTCCCGGTATTCTGAAGCGTGAAGGCAAAGAAGTTCGCGCGTTGGCTGTCCTTCAGCCCTGCGAGTCATTAAGCGTCAACACCCTCGAAGATCTAAAAATCGTAGAAGAAGAGATGCGGAAGCTAGGCTACACATGCGCGAACTAAAGATCTTCAGCGGTCAAGGTAATCCTCAGTTGGCTCAGGACATTTGCGATTCATTGCATCTGCCGCTGGGTGAAGTCACGCTGGGGAAATTCCCCGACAGCGAGAACTACTGCAAGATCGAAGAGGATGTTCGCGGCCGCGATGTCTTTCTGATCCAGCCTACCTCGCCACCGGTAAACGATAATCTCATGCAGCTGTTGATCATGATCGACAGTTGCAAGCGAGCCAGCGCCGCTCGGATTACCGCCGTGATTCCTTACTTCGGCTATGCAAGGCAAGATCGGAAAGACGAGGGCCGCACTCCCATCACGGCAAAACTGGTCGCCAATCTGATCACTCGCGCCGGCGCGGATCGAGTGCTCACAATGGACCTGCACGCCGCTCAGATCCAAGGGTTTTTCGACGTTCCCGTCGATCACTTGTATGCTGGCCCGGTGTTGAACAGGCATTTCTTGGAAATGGGGCTGACCGAAGATGACATCGTGGTTGTCAGCCCCGATGAAGGCAGCATCAAGCGGGCGATCGGTCACATGAAACGACTCGGTGGAAGACTAGCCATCGTCGACAAGCGCCGCTCGGATGCACTCTGTACAAAGCAAGAGAATATCATCGGCGGCCCGGTTGCTGGACGCGTTGCCTTGCTGTTCGATGACATGATCAGCACTGCTGGCTCGATTTGTGGAGCGGCAGCACTCGTCAAAGCCGAGGGGGCTCGTGAAATCCACGTCGCAGCAACTCACGGCGTGCTGTGTGGCCCGGCGCGTGAAAACATCGAGCGTGCTCCGATCGATAGTGTCGTTATTACCGACAGCATCCCGCTGGCCGATGCCCAAAAGCTGCCGAAGATCAAGGTTCGAACGGTGGCCCCACTTTTGGCCGAGGCCATCAAGCGGACCCACCACGATCAATCGATCAGCGGAATTTTTGACGATTGACTTGTCGCCCGCGGCCTATTTGTCTCGCGCTTTCGGCGTATCTTCGCGCGGTTCGCGGCGAAACACGGCCACCACGTCTTCGACGGGCACTACAAACAGCTGGTTGTCCGCCTCGAAATCGACCGGAATGGCACCCTTGGGATGAAATAATATCCGGTCATACTGACGCAAGGGGATATCGGGGTCGTTTTCAACCACTGCGGAAATCGTCACGATGCGGCCCGTGATCGTCGGGATTTCGGCAGCGTCTGGAAGGGCGATTCCTCCCTTCGTTTCTCGTTTAGGTTCGTCCTTGCGGACCAAGACACGGGCACCAATTGGCTCCACGTACTCAAATACTTTGGAACTTGTCTTTGCCATAGGTGACCGCCGTTCGAGAGACTCGAGGTTCAAGAATCGCAGGGAATTGAATCAAAGTTAATAGCCGACAGTACAATCGACAAGATCTCGCGGGAGGCCCGCGAAATCGTACCGCAGAGCAAATGCATCGAAGATTGGCTAGTTGGGCTTGAAACACTGCTAAGATTTGCCAGAATAGCGGGTTTCTACACCACTCCAGCATAGCGATCAAGGCTTTGGCGAATGTCTGACACATTGAACGTCGCAGTACGAGAACTACTTGGGACCAACCACACGCGGCGGCTTCGCAAGTCCGGCCATGTCCCCGCGATCTTGTATGGACACGGCGAAAAGAACGTGAACCTTGCGATCGCGGCCACCGAAGTGAATGGTGCGATTCGCCACGGAACGAAGGTCGTGGAAATTCGCGGTGCGGTCACCGATAGCGCGTTGATTCGCGACGTGCAATGGGATGCCTTCGGTTCAACGATCCTGCACGTCGACTTAACTCGCGTTTCCGCTGACGAGAAGGTCGTTGTCACCGTCCAAGTGGAATTGCGCGGCGAAGCGCCGGGGCTGCGAGAAGGTGGCGTCGTCGAACACGTCACTCACGAAGTAGAAATTGAATGTGCCGTGAACGCGTTGCCCGATAAGTTGGTCGTATCCGTCAATGAATTGCACCTGGGACAGTCGGTCCTTGCGTCAGATCTTCCGCTCCCGAGTGGAGCTACTTTGCTAAGCGATGCGGATGCCGTGATCGTCCACGTCATCGAGCCGACGGCTGAAGTCGAAGACGCAGATTTGCCTGGTGAAGGAGCGGAGCCGGAAGTTATCGGCGGTCGACCGGACGAGGAGGACGCGAGTGGCGAGTAGGCTGCTGGCCAGACGTTGGCTTTCGGCTGAACTGGTGATAGTTGCATGAAGCTAGTTGTCGGACTCGGAAATCCCGGTCGAAAGTACGAGGAGACTCGACATAACGTTGGCTTTCAGGTGGCTGCGAAACTTGCCGATCGATTCGGCCAGTCGACGCCACGGTCAAAGTTTCAAGGTGAGATCGTCGAGGGCGCGATTGGATTCGAAAAGTTATTGGTACTTTGCCCGCATACTTACATGAATCGAAGCGGCTCCAGTGTGTTGGCGTCGCGTGACTTTTATAAACTTGAGTTGACCGATATTTTGGTTGTGTGTGACGACTTGAGTTTGCCGTTAGGAAAGTTGAGAATAAGAACGAAGGGTTCGTCCGGTGGCCAGAACGGGCTGCGAGACATCATCCAACGTTTAGGTAGTGAAGAGTTTCCGCGATTGCGAATTGGGATCGGCACACCGCCTCCCGGTTGGGACGCGGCGGACTTTGTTTTGAGTAAGTTTACGAAGGACGATCGTGCAGACATGGAAATCGCTGTCGCCCGAGCCACCGACGCTGTCGAGTGCTGGGTACGCAACGGGATCGAAAGCTGCATGAACCAATACAACGCTGGATAATTTGGTTTGGATCAGTACATCATTTGATTGCGGTGGCCGACATCGAGTGTCTGGCCGTTTGACTCGCAATCCTTTCTAAGCAGTGGCTTAGTGGTGATAGGAGTGAAGCTTTGGCACAAAACGTTTACGAATGTCTGTTTATTCTAGATTCGAATCGTTATGCCCGTGATCCCAATGGGGTTTCGGCCGCGATTCCAGAAATGGTTCAGAATCTAAAGGGCGAGGTTCTGGCAAACCGCCTGTGGAACGAACAACGCTTGGCCTACCCGATTAATGGGCAGCGCAAGGGAACTTACTGGCTGACCTACTTTCGCCTCGAAAGCACTCGGCTGACGGAGTTCAATCGCGCCTGTCAACTGAACGACAATATCTTGCGAAACTTGACCCTCAAGGTCGATCCGCGACTTGTCGACACTCTGGTAGCTCATGCGTCCGGAAAGGTCGTGAAAGCGCCCGTCGACGTGGAGATTGCCAGCGACGACGATTCGGATGACGTCTCCTTAGACGAGTCGGAAGAAACCGAAGAAGTAGGTGCGGAAAGCTAAGTGACTGTTGCGTTGCCGTGTTTTTGTTGCTCGGCCTGGATCGGTTTGTTACGCTGATCTCGAGCAGTCATTGATGTCACACAGCGCAATAAAGGAATCGAGCCATGGCCAATTTCAATCGCGTGATCTTGATGGGAAATGTCACTCGTGACATTGAGTTGAAATACCTGCAAAGCGGCACTGCGGTAACGGAAATCGGGATGGCGATGAACGACCGTCGCAAGACGCAATCGGGTGAATGGATCGATGAGCCCGTTTTTGTCGATGTGACACTGTGGGGACGAACGGCTGAGATTGCCAGCGAGTACCTCACGAAAGGCGCTCCTGTTTTTATCGAAGGTCGGCTGAAATACGACACCTGGGAAGCCGATGGCCAGAAGCGATCCAAGTTACGAGTCGTCGGCGAACGAATGCAATTAATTGGTCCCCGCAGCGACCGACCTCGTGGTGGTAGCGGCGGAGGAGGGGGCGGCGGATACAGCGAATCAGAGTTCAGCGAACCGGCGAACGCCGGTGCTGGTTCAGGTGGCGGGTCCGACTCGCCACCAGACGATATTCCATTTTGAACGAACGCAATTAAGCAAACACTTCCAGACCGTGAGTTGATACATGCCTAAGCAAGCCACTCCCAAAAAACCTCGTCTCAAGCGAATGCCTCGTGGGCCTCACGGCGGTGTTCAACTGCTGTTGATTCAATCCGTCGATCACCTTGGCAAGCAGGGGGATGTGGTCGAGGTAAAGTCGGGATACGCGCACAACTATTTGTTGCCGCAGGGTCTGGCAACGCACGCCACCGACCATCACAAACGAATGGTCGAAAAGCACAAGGCCAAGCTGCACGCCATCGAAAGATCTCGCTTGGCCGACTTGCAGTCGCTGGCCGATGCGTTGGGTAAGCAAAGTATTACTATCGAAGCGAATGCCAACGACGAAGGTCACCTCTATGGCAGCGTCGGCGCTCCAGAGATTGTGGCGTCGTTGAAGCAGTCGGACTTCTCGCTGACGACCGATCAGATTCGGCTCGAAGGTCCACTCCGAGAATTGGGACTCTACACCGTCAAAGTACATCTGCATCAAGAGATCGAAGCCGACCTCAAGGTATGGGTCGTTCCGACGGCTGCCGACGCGTAACAAGTAGGACGGGTCTCCAGGCCCGTCCGTCAAATCCAGAGTGCGGTGCTGCGCGCCTAGTCCGGATGAATTTGCCCAAGGAGGATCGCAGTGGCTAAATTCCAGCCCGACGATGGCCCACGTCCAAAGAAACCGGTCACCTCGGAAATTCTCGATCGGCAGCCTCCGTTCAATCTCGACGCCGAGATGGGTGTGCTGGGTAGCATCATGCTCAGCCCAGAAGCCTGCGACGACATCGCGCTGACTCTCCGCCCCGACGACTTCTACGACGACGCCCATCGCAAGCTATTCGAGCACATGCTTTCGATGCATGACGAAGGGCGAAAAGTCGATTCAACGCTGCTGGTCGAAAAGCTCAAACTGGCAGGCGATTTGGAACGCATCGGGGGAGTACCCTATCTCGCCCGCGTCGCGAAGGCTGTACCCAATGCAGCTCACGCCATCTACTACGCGTCTATCGTGCGTGAAAAAGCGACGTACCGGGCGTTGATCGATGCCAGCACCGAGATTCTTCGCGAGGCATACGAAGAGAATCACGAGGCGAAGCATCTGCTCGGTCAGGCCGAACAAAAGATCTTCGGCATCCTCGATAGCCGTGGCACGTCCAATGTATCGAGTATTCGTGAGATCTTGCACGAAGCGATGGACCGAATCGACGCCAGGATGAAAGGTGAGCACACCGAAGGCGGTGTCGAAAGCGGCTTTACGGATCTCGATGGCCTGCTGGGCGGTCTGCATAATTCGGAGTTGCTGATCCTTGCGGCCCGCCCCAGTATGGGAAAGACAGCCTTCGCGATGAACATCGCCGAGAATGTAGTGCTCAAACTTTCCGTCCCGGTGCTCTTTGTTAGTTTGGAAATGTCATCGATCGAATTGGCCGACCGCCTGCTCTGTTCGGCAGCCCGCGTGAACGGCCATCGGCTGCGCAACGGGACGATCTCTTCGGAAGATCGACAACGGCTCGTCCAACAGGCTTCCGAGATCAGCCAAGCGCCACTCTTCGTTGACGATTCGCCATCGCGTACCGTTTCAGAGATCTCCGCTGCGGCGCGGCGCATCAAACGCCGCGAAGGCCGGCTTGGCTTGATCATCATCGACTATCTCCAGTTGATCGAACCGGATAATCAAAAAGATCCTCGCCAAGAACAAGTTGCCAAAATTGCGCGCCGACTCAAAGGCGTTGCTCGCGAGTTGGAAGTTCCTGTACTCTGTTTAGCCCAGCTGAACCGGCAAGCGGAAGACAGCAAAGATCACGTTCCGAAACTCAGTCACTTGCGTGAATCGGGGGCCATCGAGCAGGATGCGGACGTCGTGATGTTTGTACATCGCGAGGAATACTATCGGCGAGGAGAAGACGCCGCCGACGTAGCGGGCCAAGCCGAAATCATTATCGCTAAACAACGTAACGGTCCCGTCGGGAACATCGAGTTGGTCTGGCGAAAGGATTTCACGCGTTTCGAGGACAAAGCTCCCGATCGTCTGCAAGTCTTCGACAACTTCAACGCGCCACCTGCGGACGATGACTTCTAACCGATCAGCACAACTGGCAGCAGTCCTCGGCGAAAGGGAGGCCGTTTCGTCGTCAAGGCTGCGAGCCCTACGTGAACCTCTCAGCCAGCGAACATGAAACAGAATGAATGCCGCGACGGGCGGACTCGACAGGACAACAAGATGAACTACCGCGAGATGCGTTCGATGAAGTGCCTGACGTTGTGCGTTGCTATTTTTGGATCGACCGCGCTGGCGGCAGTTTCGTATGCCGACGAGCTGCCCGAAGTGAACGTCACCAACATCCGCCGCGTCTTTCACAACGGTGAACACAATGCCTTTACCGACCTGATTCGCTTCCAGGACAAGTTCTACCTGACATTTCGAAGTTGCCCGGACGGCCACATGGTTCATCCAACGGCTTCGATTATCGTGCTTGCCAGTGAGGATGCGAAAGAGTGGCAGCAAGTGCATCGTTTTCGTGTTGCCAAGCGAGATACGCGCGACCCGCACTTTCTGAACTTCAAGAACCGACTGTTCGTCTACACGGGGACGTGGTACAGCGGCGAGACCACGATACCGATCAAGGACTACGATCTAAACTTGCATCTCGGCTACGCCGCATGGTCAGACGACGGCACGGATTGGCACAGCCCTGTCATGCTCGAAGGAACTTTCGGACATTACATCTGGCGCGCGAATACGTTTGGCGGGAGAGCGTTTATCTGTGGCCGCAGAAAGAAAGAGTTTGAAGTCGGGCCTCGCGGAGAGGGTGACACGGTGCAGTCAGCCATGCTGGAAAGCGACGACGGGCTTGTGTGGCGCACGCGGGCCTTGTTTCAACCGGATCGAGGCGACGAAACGGCGTTTCAGTTTGAAGCCGACGGCGGCATCCTGGCGATCGGTCGCCGTGGAAACGACAAGGCGCAGTTGCTGCGAAGCAAACCACCCTATGCCGAGTGGGAGCGAACCGATCTGGACCGATACATCGGCGGGCCGTTGTTGGTTCGTTGGGGTGACCGTTACGTCGTGGGTGGTCGCAAGTCGAGCGGAGGCCAAGGTCCGAAGACGGCGATGTATTGGTTCGTGAACGACGAGTTACACGAGTTCGCCGAACTTCCCAGCGGCGGCGACACATCCTATCCCGGTTTCATCGAACTTAGTCCCACGCGAGCCATCATGTCCTGGTACTCTTCGCACGAAAAGGATGCGGACGGCAAGACAATCACCGCCATCTACATGGCTGACCTGTCGATTGCCAATTAACGAGCCGTGCTGGTCGCCGACCACAAGCTACTCCGGCAGCATGCCCTTTCCTTCGCGAGCAGCCGATCGAACGCGACAGACTTTCCGCACGCACGTCGCCGCATCTGGAATAAAAGGCCGGAGAGGCTGTGAAGAAATCGTGGGATAGGCTTCCAGCCTGTCATTTTCCTCGTATTTCTGACAGGCTGGAAGCCTATCCCACCCAATAAAATCACAGCCTCGGAGAGAAATCCGAGCCACGCGTTAGCACGATCTACTTCATCGCGATGTTTCGCCGGTCATCTGCGGGCCAAGTTCTTTGAAGAGGTCCACCCAGGAAAGCCAGATCGCGTTGTGGATCGTGGCCTTGCCGGTCTCTTTCAGCTCGGCCAGCTTAGCGGGCGATTCGTCTGGCCAGTGGCCGATCCAACCGTGTGCAAGGCCGCGGCTCTGGAGGAGGAAATCACGCTCGTCGTCCACACCGCAGCTCAACGGGAAGGTCTCGCCGATGACGATGGGTTTGCCCCAGTCGAACTGCTTGAGAAGCTTGATCTCGTCATCGACCTTGCCGGTCTTGGGATATAGATGCGGCGAGACAAAATCGAGCTGCTCGGCGGCGGCCTTGTACGCGCCGGGGAACGGGAGCATTCCCATCGTGATCAGGTGTGTCTGGTCGTGCTTGCGGATGGCGGAGACCATGCGCGTTGTCCACTCGCGGAAGATCTCATCGCCGTTGCGAGTGCCGGGATCGAGACTGAGTCGCTGGCAGAATTCAACCTCGCCCATCCGGCCCAGATACCACCCCTCTTCACGTTTGCCGACCGCACCGGGTTCGTTGACCAAGTCGTAGGCAAAGACGGCTGGGCTCTCCGCACAGGTGCGGGAGATGGTTTCCCAGAAGAAGGCTTGTGTCTTCCATCGATCCTGCTCATCCATCGCATCGTACCAGGCCATGCGATCCTTGATCTGGTAGCAGGCCAAGCCGGTAATCTTGAGGTGGATGCCCGAGTCCTCGGCGATTTTGAGGAGCCTCTTCAGCTGGTCGATCGATTGAGGGTTAACCTGTTCCGGCCCGGTCAGGATAAGGGGCATTTCCGGATGGATTCTGGCAACGGTCGTACCGGCGGCCTTCATCTCGGCAAACTCCCGCTCGACACGCTCCGGTTCGTTGGCCAGTCGCTCCATAATGTCGACCGAGGCATAGTTGTGCCCCCAAGGAACGAAGCGATTTCCGGAAGGATCGAGGATGAAGCCATTTTGGTCCGGTGCGACCTTCACCGTCTCCATGCCCACCGCCCAGACATCGCGAGTGGAGAACACCAGGGCCAATAGAAGCACGCTGTGAACCAAGAAGCGGTAAGCTCGAAGAGTCATGGCGGGCTCCGTAGCAAGTTAGAAGATCTCGTCGACCGAGTTAACGCTCCGCTCGACCTGACGAGGATATGGTAAAGGCTGGGGAATCATCGTGAAAGATGGCTCAGTGCGATCGCCTACATCAGTTTTGGCGGTATCTGATGTTCTTGCGCGGCGACTTTGAAGTGGCGTAGCAAGGAATTCCACTTACGGCGAGAAGTCTTAAAGCTCAGCACCGATCTGGTCGGCAACGGCTGGGCAGTTCTTTCCAGCAACCTTCAAAAGCTGTTCTTAGATCGCGTTCGTAATCAGGAGGAAGGCTGGGTCGAGAAAGTCATTCGGATGGAACGGGAAACCGCTTCGACTGGGGCAACATGGAAGTTGACCTAATCGATTCAAGATCCCGCCTTGTCATTGAACTCGACGGCGGTCTGCACCTCGCCAATGCCGACGCCTATCGCCGCGATCGCCGCAAGGATGCCTTGCTTCAGGAGCACGGTGTTTTCGTTTTGCGGTTCCTGGCAGAAGATGTCGGCAAGCAACTCGACAAGGTGCTGGATGCGATCCTGCGAGTAGTTGCAAAGCGTGGCAGCAAATCAACGGATTGAAACCGTAATGCCACATGAATCTTGGCTGGATGATGCTATGCCGCGAATTCGATCCGTAGACGTTTTCCCAAAGCTTGGGCCGCATGTTCCAATGTTTGCAAAGTCACGGAATCATTCTCGGGATCGAGCAGACGCTCCAAAGACGAGCGACTGGTCTTCATGCGCCGCGCCATCTCCGTCTTCGAGATTCCTTCATCTTCCATGAGTTGGGAAATTTGAAACGCAATCACACGCTTAATCGCTACCGATTCAGCATCCGCGAGCAAACCCTCTTCGGCCAAAAAGTCGTCAAAGCTGCTACCGACATGGGGATTCAACTTGTTCTTGCTGGTCATGAATCGCGTTCCTTTAGTTCCGCCAGACGTTTGCGTGCCATGTTCAAATCAGTGGCAGGGGTTTTCTGTGCCTTTTTGATGAATCCGTGCAGCAGAATCATCGTGTTGTCATGAACGGTAAAAACAACACGTGCAATCCGGTCTTTCAGGTTGGAACGAACTTCCCATAGATTTGTCTCCAACTTCCGCACCAGCGGCATTCCCAATGGCCAGCCGAATTGAACGGTCTTGATGTCTTCGCCGATCGATTTACGATCAACTTGCTCCAACGACTTGAGCCACTCACGCACAGGCTCCGTGCCAGCCGTGGTCCGGAAGAACCTAGCCTCAAGGCGAAATCCGTTCATCCGTTCAATCGTACCATTTGTGGTACGCCTGTCAAATCGGCCCTGTTTCCGACAGCGTTACGCCATGTGGAGGACGAGTCGCTTTCAGCAAGACAAATTAGCGCGGAAA
>CAUJKL010000417.1 GCA_963204995.1 Planctomycetota bacterium
CCAACAGGCATCAAGATAAACAGGTTCGCTTCGCCACAGCATGGACTACCCGTTATTCTCAATTGCAAAGCAAGTTGGATATCATAGGTGCAGTTTCGCTCGCCGCAAGTTTGATCAGACAGAGTTGTTGTTCCGACTTCACGAACTCGATATTGGTTGACCGACGCCGCCTGTTGCAAGTCCGGCAAAGACGGTCGCGACCACTGGCCCGGCTGTTTTGCATCGGTCTTGGCAGGTGGCGGCACACACAGCGGCACCGTCTACGGCAATTCCGATCGTCACGCCGCTTTTCCCGCTGCTGATCCGGTCACGCCACGAGACTTGATCGCCACGGTTTATCATGCCCTGGGCGTGCCGGCAGGTCAGACGTTGAACGACACAAGTGGAAGACCGCACTTCGTACGACCAGGGAATGCAATTCGAGAGCTACTTGGGTAACAATCCGAAAGAAACTGCGATGCTCGTCAGGGTGGACCGCCACGTGACTAGTTTCCCTTACACAACTCAAGTGCCTTCGCAATGTCGTCCAGAATGCCCTTCGCCTTCTTTTCCATACGAAAGGAAAGAAGTTTCGTAACGTTACTTAGTTCGTATTCAACTTCCCTGTACTCGTCTTGTCGCAACTCGACTGTTTTAACGATCGTTCCGCAATGGAAGCATTTCCTCTGACGGTGGACTTTCTCCTTATCACTTCAAGTCTTGTTGGCCATCGCGTCATGTCTTGTGACGACGTCACACTTGTTGCAATGCCACTTTTGTTGAATCTCGACACTCATAACGTACCCTTTCGCTTGCCAGTACTGTTTTCTTTTTCATAAATGCTAGAACAGCTCCAGCAGGCTATGGCACCGGCGCTTTGTCCAAGGCGGGTTGAACTTCGTCGGCGACGATTATACCGGCCGGATCGTAAATCAATCGATCGCGGAATTGCTCCTGGTACTGCATGAGACGGGCCACAAGCTTCGCCGGATCGTGATCGCAACTGGCGGAGAGCGATGACGGATTTCGCGGATTTCATCAATCGTGGGATCAGGCTTCGTCGGATTCACGATCGACTCCAAGTAATTCCAGTGGCGTTACGAGAGCGGGGACATACAGACCAAGCATCGTGTTGACGCGGCGGATATGTCCGAACTTGTTGGCATTGGCGAGGTGAGCGCAATTCCAAGTCACGAGAAAATCGCATTTGTGAAAAGAAGCGACGGCCAAGTGAAGCGCATCGCCAGCCGGGTCCGCTGGCATCACCCTCTGTTGGACATAAGTCACCACGATCGCCGTTATTGCCGGCTCGACTGGTAGCAATGGCAAGTCTTGAACCAACGACAACCGCAGCGCACTGCGTTCCAATATCCCCGCCGACAATTCGTTGAGTATGGCTGGGCTCGTCACCAATTCGTACCTGTCCGGTGCCTCGGTCCACCACTGCCGAGTCCATTCCCGACGTGCGACGACGTCCGGTGTAGTTCGCAATTCATGGTAGAAGCTCGGAATCGAGGTTTCGACGTAGACTAGAGGCTTTTGCATCACCTTAACATACCATTGGGGCCGACCGACTGCTATTCGCTTGGCACGACTGGCCGTAAGCTACGAAGATGGAATTGAACCATTACCAAGTCTGGAATCTCTGAGAATGAATGTTGTGTCACCAATCCTTCGTTGCCGGTCCTTCGTGTCGTTGTATTTGTCGGTCATGCTGATCGGGGTGCATTCGCTGGGCGAGGAGCAATCTCCTGCGGCACGCGGATATACGGCACTGCGGACTCATCCGTACCTGCCGCCTGATTTTGATGAGGAAGTACTGTCGTCGCTGTGGACTGTCTGGCCGGAGCCAGAACGATCCGCCGCCAAGAACGCCGACGAAGCGACTCGACGCCAGTTGACGTTCTCGTACT
This sequence comes from Planctomycetota bacterium, assembly GCA_963204995.1. Lineage (GTDB taxonomy): Bacteria > Planctomycetota > Planctomycetia > Pirellulales > Pirellulaceae. Next base: position 1,893 of record CAUJKL010000417.1, read on the forward strand.
ACGGTTTGATGCCGGACACTGAAGCCGTTGCTCCAAACACGGAGCCTTCAAAGTCGAGGCCGCTCGGTTATGTGGTGGATGAACGTGGCCAGTGGACGATGAACTGTCTGGCCTGTCACGGGGGCAAAGTGGCGGGAAAGGTCATTCCCGGCTTGCCGAACTCGCATATCGCGTTACAGACGCTGACGGAGGACGTGCGATTCGTGAAGTTGCAACAGGGGAAGATGCTTTCTCACCTCGATCTGGGGTCGTTGAAAGTGCCGCTCGGTTCGAGCGACGGCACGACGAACGCGGTCATCTTCGGGGTCGCCCTGGGGGCACTCCGCAATCCCGACATGAGTGTGGACCTCACCCACACCCTTCCGCCGCTGTTGCACCACGACGTTGATGCCCCGCCGTTCTGGAACGTCCGCAAGAAAACATTTCTGTACGCCGACGGCCACGCGCCCAAGACCACTCGCCCACTAATGCAGTTCATTTTGCTGCCCCGCGTCACGCTCGATAAACTCACCGAATGGGAGCCTCAATTCGCCGACATCCTCGCGTGGATCGAGTCGCTCGAACCGCCGAAGTATCCGTTCGAGATCGACCGCACGCTGGCAGCCCGCGGCGAGCGAGTGTTCGTTGACAACTGTGCCCGCTGCCACGGCACCTACGGCACCGGTGGGAAGTACGAGCAGCAGACGATCGACCTCGACGAGGTCGGCACCGACCCGCTGCGATTCCGTTCACTGACTCGCGAAATGCGACAGCGGGTGAAGGACAGTTGGCTCAGCCGTTTTGGAGCCGATCCTGTGGAGGTCGATCCGAT
>CAUJKL010000418.1 GCA_963204995.1 Planctomycetota bacterium
GATCACATTCATTTCAGGACGGCACTGGCGAAGCCAGATGGGACACATCTGTCAGTTTCATCGCCAGTGCCACCCCGCCGCACCTCGTCCCGACAAATTAGGCCCGGAGAACGATAAAGGTTCCTGACACCTTTTCAGTCCTTGACACCTTTTCAGTCCTCTAGAGTTTGGTCAAGGTCTCACTAATGAGAGCACCGTTTCCGAAGAGTAGCCATTCCTGTGTGACCGCAATTCCATTTGCTCCGAACTGATAGTGGTCGTTACCCTTCTGCTGGGCATCAGGAGACGCATCCACTATCCGACGAATCGCTTTGGTGACCTGCTTGCTATCGTTAACGGAAATTGCGATCAACCAACGAAACCCTGGACTCGATTGGTCGTTCAACAGCACGCAACGGTCACCAACGTATGTCAGAAGGTCTTTTTCGATGTCGACTCGCGGCCCTTTTGGGTCGCATGCGATGTTTTCTAGTACGTCATTGAAAACACCCGCCCCTGCGCCAGAATCGACCACCACTGCCAGGTCTGACAAAAGCCGTGAGCGGTCAATCTTAAGACTAAGGCTGAGGCCGGACGAAGCCGACAACGCTGGACACGATTGTGCATCAGTCCAAGTTGCGTCTTGGATGCTGCGTAGCTGAACAAGTGAAGCAAAGGCAGAGGACAGGCGTTCCCGTAAGTCGCCACTCTTGGCGGCTGGATCAACGACTTTCGTAAGATGTCGGGCGAGCAGGTCCGGACTAACCTGACGATCAGCCACGCTCAGTCTTAGCACGGCGAGCATGTCAGAAAATGCGTTCGCTTGAGCGTTCTCCGTGTTAGTTTCGGCCAGGGTGGTAGCCTGCAGGCTCAGTACCAGACAGAACAGACAGACTAGAGTTCTTGGGACCATAGATTTCTCCTTTTCGACGAACTATTAATTCTTGTCCGCGCTCGGCGTGTCGATTGCAAACGATTCGCAAAATAACGCGCACCTGATTGAGACGAATCTAACGCAAAAACATCCGTGTCACAAGCATTTACGTTTGAAGTTGCACTCGCCCTCGCCGGCCTGCATGTTATTTTGCAAATGGGCCATTTGCGCCGGAAATTGCACTTCCTGCAAAATAACGCGCAGCGGATACGAGCGCGCACGACACGCACGACCCTCGTCCTGCACGACTTGCGAAAACCGGCAAAGGCTCCAGGAACCATGGTGTTACTTCCGATCCGACCAATCCTCAATCTGTAAGTTTGGAACACGAGCGAATTCGGCGGTGTTCGACGAGACGACGGTGAGACCACTGGCTCGGCAGATCGCAGCGATTTTCAGATCGTTCGGGCCGATCACGCATCCGGCGGTTTCCAGTTGATGGCGGATCTCGGCGTAGTGCCACGCGGCGGCGTCGTCAAACGGCAAAGAAACAAGACCCGCGAAGAGTTTTGCCAACACCCCCAGCCGCCGATCCGTCCTTCCATACTTGTGGGCCCCGTGCCAGAGTTCCGCCTTGACGACCGAACACAGGAGAATCTGATCCGGCGGATGGCTGAGTACGGCCTGTTCAAGTTGCCCACCGGGCTGCTTGAGAATCTGAATCCAAACATTGGTATCTGGGAGCCATGCCATTACCAGTCCTCACGCACTTCGGACTCTCCCTGTAGCGGCCGCTCGAACGGTTCCTCGCCCCATTGTGCGCGTAGTCCGTCAAAGAACCCGTCCGGCCATCGTGTCATCTGCGGTGGGACGTCGCATCGCCGAGGGTCTGACGCGCCCAGCGGCGTCACTTCAACCTGCGTCCCGTCGGGCCAATCCACCGATTCCGTCAACTCCACTCGACCATTTCGGAATGTCGCCGTCGCGCTTTGCATGCTATGAACCCTCCGCTGTTGCGAGCAACCTTACTTTATCTAATTAACTCGCCAGCGGAAAGTGTCGAATCGCAGTTCGGGATCTGAGAATCCGTCAGAAACATTTATCGAACCGAACCTGTTTACGACCTGCGCGGCGGGTTGAAATCTTGGGTCGCTACTTCCGCATGACCTCGATCGCGGAAATGGTTGGCAACGTTTGTCCCTGTGAAACGAGTTCGATCGTGAGGTTCTTATCGACCGGGATGTTATCGAACGTGCGGACGAGCGCGCGACTTGTTGCGCCTGCTTCGCGAATCACGTCCACCTTCTCCGCGACCGTGTCGCCTTGCAGCTTGATGTCAAACAGCGCGTCGCCGGGAACACACTCTTCGATCTGGGCAAAATGCAGCTTGACGGAATAGGCGGCCGGCTTGTCGTTGTCGCCGAGCAATGCCAACTCGCACTGCGACAACCCCCGCACGCCACTGGTCAGTACCCAAGGCGTGTTGGCGTTCTCGATTTGAACGGCTTCGCTGTTGTAGTTGTAATACCCGCCGCCGCTGGCCAACTTCGGTTTGATGTCGAACGTGTATTCCAATCGGCCAACCGTTGCAGGACGAGGATAGGCTAGCCACAACGTGCCGAACGTGTCGCGGCGGTCGCCGGGCGCGCCGAGATTGATCGACAGATGTTTTACCGGCGTCGCGCTGCCCGCGAGGCTGGCGATCTTCCACGAATCGGCTTCTTGTCGCGGTTCCATGACCACGGTGGCTTCGATCGAGAACTGACAAACGCAACCGGCACTCGCTTCGGGAATCATCAGCAGTCCGTTGCCCGGGATCGCATTCACCCAGCAGCCCATTCGTTGGCCAGCAAAATGGCTGACGCCACTGTCGGAGTACAGATCGTAGTACCCGGTGAATCCGCTGCGAAAGAATAACGTGTTGGGCGTCGCCGTAATCATGCCGCAGTGATGGCCGGGGCGGCTGAATTGCCACTTCGATTCCTCGCCGGTGATCGGATGTTCGCGTTGCTTCTCTTTGCCCGTGTGTAAGGCAAACGACCAAGGCTCGGCGATGATCTGATCTTCCACAATGATCGGGCGATGCCGATAGTTGGCATCTTTCGACCAGAGTTTCTTGCCGTCGGTGGCGTCGAGCACGAGCAGCCTCCGATCGTTGAATTGGCCGGAGAGGAACTGACGCCAGTAGTGTCCGTTGGCATTGGCTCCGCAAATCAGCACGTGCCCGTCTTGATAGATCAGCGTCAACTGACCGCCGCCGATGCCGACGTAGCTGCAATCGGTGACGTCCACCGCCTGAGACCACAGCACTTGGCCGTCGTTCACATCCACGGCCACCGCGAGCCGCACATCGAGTGCTTTGAGTTCGGCTTCCTTCTTTTTGGCTTCCGCTTCGCCGAGCTTCTGTAGCTCGCTCTTGTCTTGCTTCAAAAGTTCGTCGCGTTGCAACTGTGAGATCGAACTGTCGATAAAGAACGCGCGACCATCGCCGATGGCAATCGTGACGTGCATGATGTTCTTGCCGCGATAAGCCCACTTCTGCTTGCCGGTCTTCACGTCGATGGCAAAGATGGCGTCGGTGGTGTTCGCGACCGTGTGGCCCCGTCGACGCAGGGATCGTTCAAGTTCGCCGCGAATCGTGCTGGTTCCGAATAGCGTTCCGTTCCAATATCCGACGTATCCCCACACGCGAGGAATCTTGTCTTCGGAGGCGGGTGTTTTGTGAACCGCTCGGACCTTCCCGGTCGCGGCATCGATTTCGGTACACGTATCATCGACGGCTACAAACAGAGCATCGTCGCTAGCGGCGAGATTGCTCGTCTCTTCGTTATTGAAGACGCCGGTGCGAATTGCGCCCGGGTTCTTGTACTCCCAGAGAAATGTTCCGTTATAGGCGTCGTAGCACAGAATGCTTTCGATGCCTTGAATGAACATGCGACCGTTGGTTGACAGCGGTGCGGCGGCGGCATCGTGGCGGTTGACCATCGGTGCCGGGCCCGGATCGCCGTACCACAGCACGCCCATGCCACCTTTGACTCGGTAGTCGCTGCTCGTTGACGTGTTGGCCACATTGCCGTACTGATGCGACCACTCGCCGACGCCCGACAGCTTGCCACGCGTGAGACTCGCGAAAGCACCGGAACTCTTGATCTCGTCGACGGGTGCAAGCGTCAGATCTGACAACCAACCGCGTAGCTTCTCGCTTGTAATGTTCGCCGCACCCGGTGCCGAGGTCGGGGCACCGAGACAGATCATGCCCCCGCACGGCTTGATGCTACGGGCAATCTCGGTGGCTCGCGAAGGCAATTCGCCAGTCAGCAACAACGAATCCGAAACGACGAGATTGGCGAAGTAGTTCGAGAAAGGTAGAGCGTTCAAGTCGGTTTCAACAATCGTGACACGGTGTCCGTAGGCACCGGCACGATCGAGTGCTTGGCGGGATTCCTCGGCCTTCGCGGCGTCAGGCTCGACACCATAGACTTGCAGGTCGGTTCGGCGAGCGATTTCGAATGCGAGTCGGCCTTTCTCGCTGCCCAGCACGAGACAGAACCCGCGTGTCACACCCGTTTGCCGAATGATTTCGTCGGCTGCTGCGGCATACATCTCGGACAGTTCGTCCTTGGCATACGGCTCGGCGATGTACTCGGCTGGGAACTTGGCTGGTTCTTTGTTCGCATCGGTGTCATTCGCGTCGCCGAAGCCATAGATCTTGCCGCGATCGGTACTCGCGAAAACGTTGCCGTTGCTCGAAGCCAGCGAACTCACCTCGCCTTCGACTTGCTTCGTCCACAGCAATGCGCCGGTCTGTGCGTTGTACGCAGCCAGCTGATTCTCGCCGCCGACGATAACCGTGCCGCCTACAAAGATCAGCGAAGAGGCCAGTGGCGTGTCGACGCTCCACAGCGTGCCGACTTTCGACAGTTCGGCAATCTTCGTTTCAAATTCGCCGACCTGCGTCTGATACTCTTCCGCCTTCATGCTCGAGCGGGCACTTTGCACACTAGCGAGCTTCAAGTTCAAAGCTTGCCGCTCGGCCGTCGCCTTGGCGTGTTCCGCGCGTTTGATGGCGACGAGTTGCGTGGTCGTGGCGACGAACCCGAGATCTTCGGAAATCGCCAGTTGCCGCCCGTTGATCCAAGCGTAGCCCGTGCCGCCGCTCTTCTGATCCATCGCCAAAAAGTGATGCTCGCCCGCCGAATAGATTTGTCCGTCAGCCAACAAGGCCTTCGTCCCCCCGACCACGCCGCCCGCCGCGCTTCGCCAGTTGTGGTTGCGTTGGTGGAGTTCGTCACCCGTCTGGCGATCGAATGCCGCAGGCAACGCTCGGCCCGAGGGCACCACCAACAACTCGTCGGTGGCGAGCAGGTAGCCTTGCGGCGACAGCGGATTGCGGCCGGCATCTTCCTGGCTAATGCGGTCGTTCTTCCACACGACGCTGCCGGTTTCGGCATCGACGGCGTACAGGTAAACCGTCTCGTGCGGAAAGACTCCCGCGCCGAAATAAGCGATGCCATCGTGAATCAAAATGCCCGTTCGCAGCGGCCACCGCGAGATCATCTCGCCACGAGCCAACAAGCGCTCGTCCGACGCCCCGGCACGAAGCTTCCAAATCAACTTGCCATCGGTCGCATCCAGGCAATACGCGTGGCCATCGTCCGAGCCGACGTAGACCTTCCCGTTCCAGACCGTCGGCGACAAGCGAATCGCTCCGTCCGTAAACACCGACCAGATCGGTTCGCCGGTAGCGGCGTTCATGCAATAGATCTTGTTGTCGACAGGCGAGCCGAAATAGACGCGATCGTTGGCCACCACCACGTCGATCGCACGATCATACGCGACGCGATGCAGCAAGTACTTACCTTCCATTGGTTCGGCTCGCGGACCCTCCCAAGCCATCACGGGCGGAGCGGGAGTCGAGTAGACCCACTTCAATGCGACTTGCTCGGGCAGCTTGTCGGTCGTCGCTCCCACTCGGTCGTTGCCGTTCAAGAAGGTTGGCCAATCGGCGGCGTAAGCATTGGTGAAGGCGGTACAGAGCAGACCGATCGTGGCGAGAAGCTTTGTCTTCATGGCGGGACCTATGTCGAGGGAGGCGAGCCGGCGGGAATAACATGGTGCCGCCATTCTAGCCGAAGTGCGTGGCGAAAGTAAAACACTTGCGATCGCCGAACAGGACTTTTTATTTTTCACATTGAGGCTGTGATTTTATTGGGTGGGATAGGCTTCTAGCCTGTCAGAAATACGGGGAAAATGACAGGCTGGAAGCCTATCCCACGAATTATTCTCAGCCTCATTGCGTTGACTCTGTCCCGAAGCGTTAGACCTGCATCGACAGAGCAAAGCCTACTCAACGCGATACAACGCCTTTGTAGACCGGAATTAATTCCGGTCTACGAACTCGGCGTCGTAGTGAACGAACAGCTTGTCTTGCTACAGCACGGGCGAACTACCGGGTCCGTTCTCGTGCGTCACATGTTCGCTGTGCCTTTTCAGAGCAAGCGACACTACACGTTGATTTCGAACCCTTTGCGATATTCACGCGCGAGGAACGAGTTCGCCTGAGTGTCGCCGACGATCTCCCGCTTGTCCGGATCCCACTGTAGTTCCCGACCCAGACGCATTGCGATGTTCGAGAGGTGACAGATCTCAAGCATACGGTTGTGCGACCAGACATCGGAGATCGGCTGCTTCCGGGCCTTGATGCCCTCGATGAAGTTGGCGGTGTGGTTCGCGCTGACCTTGCCACCGTACACCGCTTCGATCGCGTCGTCCGGCAACGGATTGTCCTTCAAATCCTCAACCGGCTTTCCAGTGATCTTGCCACGGTTGACGAAGAACCGGCCTTCCGTACCCTCGAACAGAATGCCATTATCACCTTCGCTGGTGATGATCATCTCGACGTTATTGGGCATGTCGACGCGGATGGTGAATTTTGTCGCGACATTGTACTGATCGTCGACCACGGGATTTCCGTCCTTGTATTCGACCGGCAACGTATACTCGACGGGCGCGACTTTGCTCGGCCCCGTGTCGCTGGCTCCAAGAGCCCAGCAGGCGATGTCAACGTGATGAGCCCCCCAGTCCGTCAGCTTTCCGCCCGAGTATTCGTGCCAGTTGCGGAACGAGTAGTGGCAATTGCTGAACAACGGCACACCGCCGCCGTAACCTTCTCGCAGCTGCGGCAGAGCCCGATAGAGAACTTCAGGAGCTGGTCCGAGCCAGAAGTCCCAATCGAGCCCTTCAGGAACTGGAACCGCCGGAATGACCGGTGAGGATTCCATGCGGTCGATGCCGCACGTCACTTTCTTAACGGTCCCGATGCGACCATTTCTGATCAGAGCGATGGCCTGCAGGAAGCGTTGGTCCGACTCGGTCCGCTGCATCGTGCCAACCTGAAAGACGCGACCCGTTTCCTTGACGACCTTCTCAATTAGCTTTCCTTCGTCGATCGTCAGCGTGAGCGGCTTTTCGCAGTAGACGTCTTTGCCCGCCTTCATTGCTTCGACCGCAATCTTTGTGTGCCAGTGGTCT
>CAUJKL010000419.1 GCA_963204995.1 Planctomycetota bacterium
GAGCAGCACACCAGCCGCGATGGCGAGCGCGGCCAGAATTGGCCCGGTCTCGACGGCGCTAATATGCACGAACACCAACACGCCCGAGGCGATCAGCCAAATGGCGAGCAACAGCAGGCCTATGTTTTTGGTTCCAATCCACTTCATCGAATCATTCCTTCGGTTTGACAGAACGGCACTCCGCAGCGAAGCAGAATCTCCGCCACGGAGCGTCGGGCCTTGGTTATCGAGTCTCGCCTAACGCGACGAACAAATCATTCATCGCGATCTCAACGCTATTGCCCTTGACCGACCTCTCGTTTTCGCCAGCGGATTTCAGTTCCGATAGCTTGTCGCCTGCCCGAGCGCGCAACTCCTGGAGGCGATCGATCTTCTTATTCAAGGCTGCTTTTTCGTCTCCCTCCAGCTTGTCAGCACGCTGCTTCAGGTCGTCGATCTGGTGGTCTGCGTCCTTGAGCCGCGTCTCTTCCTTGTCCACGTACGCCGTAAGTGCTTCTTGCGAATGGTACTTGCTCTCGGCTTCGTCGGCCTTTGTCGCCGCGTCAGCGGTTACCTGCTCTTGTTTGCGGACCTTCTCCATTTCCTCGACCTGCGTCTCGTGGAGAGCCTGTTCCTTGACGGCGATCTTTTCGGAAGCCTGCTCCATCACTTGCTGAGTCTCCTTTTGCTCCTGGCGAACTTCTGCCTGAGCATCTTTCACATCGCTCTGCGTTGTCTGTTGATCACAGCCAGCCATCAAAACGCCGACCATCGCCAACGCCATACCACACCCACTAACTTTTACTCGCGTCATCGCTTGGTACTCCTTAAAGTTTTCGATCACACACTCTTGCATCATTCGAGAATTCGGCATTCACTCGCGAATCGACTTCGTCGCACCTTTGGCCTTATCAGCAGCCTTCTTGGCAACTTCCTTGGTTGCTTCCACCGTCTTCTTAGCGGCATCCTTGGCCGCATCGACGACCTTCCCGGCAGTTTGCTTGACTTTGCCCACCGCCTGATCGGTCTTTCCTTCCGCCTGGAGCTTTTCGTTGCTGGTCAGAACGCCGGCAGCTTCCTTGATGCGACCCTTCACAATGTCTTTTTCGCCACTCATGATCGTGCTTCCTTTTCGTAGAGGTTTGTGAACTTCGTAAACATCATCTCGTAACTTTCGTGTGCAGTGTCTCCTCCGTCAGCTAAGAAGATCGCTGTTGATTTGGCGCGTAGTTTCATCGGTACGTCCCCGCCATGACTGTTGGACCGCGCTGCGGCGGCGACGGTTTCTGCGTGTGCGGTTGTGGCAAGCCCGGTTGCATCAATGTGCCAATCTGTTCTTGAGCGGCCGTCAACGTCGCCACAACGATCGCGTCGCAACCGATGCGCTCTCTGGCCTTTTTCAGGTCGCCGTTTGTGTCCCACAATCCCACGATCAGTTTTGCGACCGGAACCTGACCACTGAGTTGCCTGCTGAGGTAACGAGCATGCATGACTGCGGCGGGCGGTGTGGCGGAAATGCAAACCACGTCGGCGGCGGTGCATTGATCGATAAGGTCACCCATCTCGCCGGCCAATGCCGTCACCGAGATGGCCTGCGCACGGCAGCCACTGGCCTCCAAGACTTGCGCGAGCATCATGGCGGCGATTTCATCTGCCTCACTTCGAGCGGGCAGGCAGAGAATCGAAAGACGTGACGAGTTGATCTCGTCGACTCGAATGGAATCTCCGTCGGCCATCGGCGAGTTCGCGGTCTCCGGCTTGGCCAACAACTCCTGCTGACGCTCGCCTTGCTCTTGAATCATCTCCTTCAGGCTTTCCACGATGAAGTTGTGCTTGCCTTCATGGAGTTCGCCGAGTTGCCAATGCGTCTCGGCCAAAGCCAGTGCCGGGATGAGCACCGTGTCGTAGACTTCGACGAGCGGCTGGTGCTCAAGATAACTCTCGAACAACGTAGCGGCCTCTTCACTATCTCCCGCCAACAGACGCTGATAGATGCGATCTTTGGGCTCAAAAACCGGCTCATTTCCCAGCAGTATGCCCAGAAAGGAAAGTTGCGGAACGTGCTTGCCAACCACCAACAGACAGACGGTCAACGGCGTTGCCAGCAGTAGCCCGACCGGTCCCCACAACCACATCCAGAAGACAGCCGCCACCAGAACCGCCACCGCCGACACGCCCGTGTTCCTGCCGTACACCCAGGGCTCGAGGACATTGTTATTGAACAGCTCCAGCAGCACAAACAGACCGATGGTCAGTAACGGCGCGAACCAGTCTGGCGAGATGGCCATCGACAGACCTAACGGCATCGCGGCGGCAATCCAGGGGCCAATATAAGGAATGAACCGCAAGACCGTGGCCAGGATTCCCCACAAGATGGCGTTGGGCACGCCAATCAGGTACAGCCCGATGCCGACGGAAATGCCAAACGTGACGTTGATGAGAAACAGCATCGATAGATAGCGGGTGACTCGCGTGCCGGCGTCTTCCAACATCTGGGTGGTCACCGTCACGTGGCCTTTTCCCATTAAGTGAATGAATCGATCGCGTAAGTCCTCGCGCTGCATTAGGAAGAACACCACGAGTACGATGACGATGCCGGTCGTTCCCAATACTTCGAGCAGCGTGCCGAACATGCCGCCAAAGATTTGCAGCGGGCTTATCGGAGAAGTAACGACGCGCACCGAGTAGGGCTGAGCGATGGTCCCCATTCCGGCGGCTGCCAATTCTGTTGGTGAGAGCTTGTCGCCCATCTCTTGCGCGGTGCTTGTGACCTTGCGCAGCGCAGCGACCGCATACGCGTTCACCGAACTTAGTTTTGCCTCGACATTGGTCCGGTATTCGGGAATCTTAGGGGCCAGGCTGGTAATCTGAACGGCTGCCGTCCAGGTCACGATGCCCAGCACGGAGAAGCCCAGGATCGCCGTCACCAACACCGCTGGGATCCGGCCCAGCCAGCGGCGCTCCAGCCAGTCGCACACAGGGCTCAGCAAGAAACTCAACAGCACCGCCAGCGTCAAGGGAACCAGCACCCCTTTGGCTAAGTACAGTGCCGCAATCACCACGGCGATCGACGCGAGCGTCAACATCCACGATGGTTGGCTGATTTTGTTGAGTCGGGCCATAGATCTTTCTTGGTAACATCCGCGCGCCGTGCGCGCATCAATTCGAAATCCGAAGCTCGAAATCCGAAATAAATCTAAAAACCAAAAACTCAAAACGGGACGAAGCGGAGAACACGGATGCGAGGTTTGGTCAATTTGAAGATTGGGATTTCTGGTTTGTTTCGGATTTCGGCATTCGGGTTTTGGTTGCAGCTCCGCCGCGTTAGGATTCTCGGTATTGGGGTTCGCGATGTGAGGTGCCCTACCAAGGCTTCAGTTTCCATCCCAGCACAAAGCCGATGCCTAAGCACCAGAGCGCAACGACTCCCGGTCTTTCGCGGGTGTATCGCTGAGCGAAATCGATGATGTCGCTGCATTGCGCGAGCGTCTCGCACGGCGGTTGAGCATCTTCAGTATGCGGATTTGTTGGGTAGGTCTGTTCTTCGTTCATGTCACGGTCCTCCAAGAGTTGTCGGTACTATCACTTCGTGTGGCTCGATTGCGTTCGAGCACTTTCTTGATCCAACACAAGTTGCGGACGAGTTCCTGCTGCGAGCGTTGCAAGACAGCCAAACGCTTACGGACGAGCAGCCAACCGCTGACACCAAGGAGCGCGCTCAAGATCGCTCCCACTGTCGTCGCCAGCAGGAATCCCGTGGCGTGGGATGTTTCAAAGACTTGGACGAGCAACAGCGCCAAAGCTGCGAGCGCGACGGGAAAGCAGGCCAAGCCCAGCGCCGCGCCGCAGAGCAAGACCAAGCCTGGTACGAACACGCGCTCGCGGCATTCCTGCAAGTCGGTCACGAACAGCCGGGCCTGCAATTCCGCTAACGTTAGCATGTCGTGCGAAAATTCGCCCACGTCTCGGGCCAGAGCGCTGGGCGCGGTCTCCGGCGAACCGTTTCGCTCGCTTACCTTCGTTTGATGACCCATCCTAAAACGATTCCTATGCAAAATGCCGCACCGAGTCCTGACACCGGATGCTCTCGGACATACGTTTCGGCTTGACGCATCCGATCGGCGAACTGCTTGCGAGCCAAGTTTCGCAAATCTTGAAATGCTTGTTCCGATGGCTGGACCGTTCGCGGCGGAGCCAGTGGATAATCAGGGATGCGATTTATCATGGTTGATCATCTTGTTGTGTCTTGACGGCCTGAGGGACGAAGAGGTTGCCGGCTTGTTGGCCAACATACGAGGCAACTCCACGCAGCACCAAATTGCCCACAAACGCCAGCAGTATGCCGCGCGTGGTGCTTTTCGATGGCAAGTCCGACATCGCGGCCACGCGGCTCTGTTCTACGAGTTCGGCAATCGTCTCGGCATTCGGTTGCATCGTCACCTGGCGACGCGGAACGATCGCGTATCCAACGGACAGAACGGCTCCCACACAGACCCACGGATAGGCCCTCACGTAGGAACGCCAATCGCGCAGGTCGCGGGTATCCTCGACGATTTCTTGAACATCCTTGTCCAAGTCGCGGCGCACCTCTTCCATGCGCTCTCGAATGGCTTTCGTTTCTTGCGAATTGAGTGTCATCGGACGTTACCTTCCGATCATCTTCGCGATAACGAAAATGACGAATGCCCCAAAGAAGCCTCCACCGGCCAGCAGGTACACCAACGAGTACCCCATCGCCGCCAGGGGAAAAACAGTTTGTGCGAGAATGTCCATGGATTGCTCCTCAGGAATGAATTTCAAAAGTCAGCACTTGCTTGTGCCTAGCGACCCCGCAAGAGCAGGCTCACCACTACACCGGCAATGACACCTGCACCAAAACAAATAGCGATCGATTCGATAGGTCGCTGTCGCACCATGTCCTCGACTTCGGCATATGCTTCACTCACCGTGGCGGCGGCTCGGTGTGACGTTTCCTGGCCAGCATCCACTGCGTGCTCAGCACCGGCGCGAACCGTCTCACTGGCCCGGTTGATCGCAGAGGCACCGTTCGAATTGAACTGCTCGAAAAACTGTTCAACACTTTCTCGTGCCTCGCCCGTCTTTCGCTGGATCGTGCCCAACAATTGCTCCACATTGCCATTGAATTCCGTCACATCGTCGTCCGTGAGCTCGCCCCACTTGCTGCGCAGCAGGCCTTTGATCTCGTTCCAATTTCCCTGAAGCGTTTGTTGGCTAATCATCGTGCTGTCCTAATTCCATTGGTAAAAGGGTTTTCTATCTGTTCTGTTGGCGAAGGGATGGATCGACCGAACAACAGTTGTCAAATGGGTAGGACGGGTCT
>CAUJKL010000420.1 GCA_963204995.1 Planctomycetota bacterium
CGCAGCCGCTGTCAAGGTTGCCTGCGACATGGTCAAAGAGAAGTTGATCGACGAGAAGACAGCGGTGAAGCGAATTCCGGCCAACGATCTCACGCAACTGCTGCTGCCCAGCTTCGATCCAGCTGCCAAGACCAAGGCCGATGTGCTGACGACCGGACTGCCTGCCTCGCCAGGTGCTGCGGTGGGAACGCTGGCCTTCACCGCCGAAGAGGCCGTCGCGCGGACTGCTGCTGGCGAGAAAGTCTTGTTGGTTCGTAACGAGACCAGCCCTGAAGACGTCGATGGCATGCACAGTGCCGCCGGCATTTTGACTAGCACGGGCGGTATGACCAGCCACGCCGCGGTGGTTGCTCGCGGTTGGGGGCGCTGTTGTGTCGCGGGTGCGGGTGCCGTTCACATCGACGAGAAGGGTCGCAAGATCACGGTCAATGGCAAGACGTTCACGCACAAGGACACGATCTCGCTCGACGGTTCGACCGGCCAAGTGATGGCGGGCTCGATCTCGACGGTCACTCCCACGCTGTCCGGCGACTTTGCCACGGTGATGAAGTGGGCCGACAAGTACCGCACGCTCGGCATTCGCACCAACGCAGACACGCCTGAAGATTCGAAGCGAGCCCGCGATTTTGGTGCCGAGGGAATCGGCCTGTGCCGTACCGAGCACATGTTCTTCGAAGGTGATCGCATCACGGCGATGCGTGAGATGATTCTGGCCGGTGACGAGAAGACTCGCCGCAAGGCCTTGAAGAAGCTGCTGCCGTTCCAACGCAAGGACTTCATCGGCATCTTCACCGCGATGAAGGGATTGCCCGTTACGGTGCGTTTGCTCGATCCGCCATTGCATGAGTTCCTGCCTCACGAGAAGAAGGCTCAGGCGGACATCGCCAAGCTGCTGGGCTTGCAGCCCAGCGATGTCGAAGCCCGCGTCGGTCAGTTGCACGAAGCAAACCCGATGCTAGGACATCGCGGTTGCCGCTTGACCATTACTTATCCCGAGATTCTCGAGATGCAAGTGACGGCGATCGTCGAAGCTGCAATCGATTGCAAAGGCAAGAAGATCGATGCTCATCCCGAGATCATGATCCCGTTGGTCGGCACTGCCGCCGAACTTTCGATGCTTCGCAAATTGGCGGAGCAGACAATCGAGAAGGTGAAAGCCGACAAGAAGTTTACCGGCAAGCTGGATATCTCGATCGGTACGATGATCGAGGTTCCGCGAGCTGCTTTGACAGCCGACCAGATCGCCGAGCACGCTGACTTCTTCAGTTTTGGCACGAACGACCTCACCCAGATGACGTTCGGGTTCAGCCGCGACGACATCAACTCGTTCCTGCCCGACTATCTGAAGCAAGAGATTCTGCAAGTCGATCCGTTCCAATCGCTGGATCAGACGGGCGTTGGCCAATTGGTCGAGATGGGTGTCCAAAAGGGACGCCAGACTCGCAAGGATTTGAAAGTCGGCATCTGTGGCGAGCATGGCGGCGACCCGGCGTCGATCGAGTTCTGTCATCGCGCTGGCTTGAACTACGTCAGCTGCTCGCCGTTCCGAGTGCCAATCGCTCGGCTGGCCGCAGCGCAAGCAGCGTTAAAGAACGCGTAGCACGACAAAACTTTAAGGCATTTTGAGCCTCGACGGTCTTTCGAGATCGCCGGGGCTTTTTTCGTATAGCGGGCGATCCTGTTTTGGTGTGCGTAGGGCATGCACGCCGCGTGCAGGCGATTCGGGCAAGTCATACTTCCGCTCGTCCGCAAAGTTTCACAGCGGGGCACAATCGTACTCGAGTTCTTCGAGATTCCTGATGAAGCACACGACCGGACTAGTCGATTCAAACAACGTAGCCGAACAAGGATTCAGGTTTCGATCCTCGCAGGCGGTCTTGCATCAGCTCGGTCAAACTCACTTCCAACTGCACAGGATCAATCAAGCGATGTGTTACCGCAAGTTCCTCCTAGCGTCGCTCGTTGCCGGGGCGTGGTCCGTCGGCACATCGGCCTTTGGCCAGCAAGCTATCACCTTCAGCGATCACGATTACACTTCGCGGCGAACGAGTACTGAGGTGTTGAGCTCAGACCCTGACACGGGCTCACTCCACGAAGCTGCGGTCATGATCAACGTGTTTGACGCCGCTGAAGTTGGCGACGCGAAGGATGGCGGCAAGGGTTGCGATTGCGATTCATGCTTGAGCGGAAAGGGAGATGGCAAAGGCGACTGTGCGGCAGTGCGGAAAGCGGCCGCTGCCTCCCACAAGGGCGTCTTTTATGCGAACGACTTCAGCTATCTGGCCAATGCAGGTTGCTGCCCGACTTATCTGGGCGACCGCTTGAAGCGACTGCCCGTGGGTGATTGCTGGCTGGTGGATGTTGGCGGTCAATATCGAATGCGTTACCACCATGAGCAGAACATCAACAACACCGGAGCGGTGCCGAACTTCTTGGGCTTAACTGGCGACGACGATGACTTCCTACTCCACCGGACGCGGTTGTATGTAAACGCCGAGTATGGCGATCACATCCGCTTCTACGGCGAGATGCTGGATGCCCTCAGCGAGCTTGGAAGCGGTCCCCCACGAGTGATCGAAGAAAATCGAACTGACATTCAGAACATGTTTGTCGAAGTCAAGGGCCTCGACGCCGGGCCAGGCACGATCGGAGCGCGCGTCGGGCGTCAAGAAATTCTGCTGGGTGCCCAGCGCCTGGTGACGCCATTCGATTGGGCGAACACACGCAAGACATTCGATGGTGCCCGTGCTATGTGGAAAGGCGACAGCTGGGACATCGATGGCATTTGGTTACGACCACTGCACCGCGATGCAGCTCACGTCAAAAAACTCGACTCGCCCAACTTGGATCGTCAGCTTTACGGCGTGTACGGCACGTACAAGGATCTTTGCCGCGACAATCTCGAAGCGTACTGGTTGGCGCTGGACTATGAAGACGTCGGCCCCAGTGGGTTCCGCTATGACACGCTCGGCATCCGCTACTGGGGCAGCGAAGGTGACTGGCTCTACGAGTTGGAAACGGGCGTTCAATTCGGCACCAATGCGGACAACAGCAGCCACGGTGCGGGAGCGGTGACGGCGGGGCTGGGCCGCAAATTCTCTGGCATGACCTATTCGCCGACATTGTGGGCGTACTACGACTGGGCGTCCGGCGACAATACCGTCGGGAACGGTTATCACCATTACGAGCCGCTGGCTCACAAGTACAACGGCTTCATGGACATCTTCGGTCGCCGCAATCTCCAGGATGCCAACCTTCAGTTGACGGCGAACGTGACGGAGAAAGTCCAGTTCCTCGTCTGGTATCACTACCTCCAACTGGCCAATGGCAACGATGTTCCTTACAACGTCGACATGACCGCCTTCAACGGCCAGACGGCGGGAACGAGTGGCAGCAAGGATCTGGGACACGAGATCGACTTCCTGATCACGCAAAACATCTCGCCCCGCATGAGCGTGCTCTATGGCTACTCGCATTTCTTCGCGGGTAGGTACTACAGCACAACCGCAGGTCTTCCCTACAACGGCGACGCTGATTTCGCCTACGTGCAATGGCAGCTCGACTTCTAACGCACCTACGCTATCAGCGCCCAAACGAAGAAAGGCTCTGGGACTTCCCAGAGCCTTTCTCAGTTCTTGTTGTACGTCAGGCGTTCTAGCCTGACTCGTCAGCCTGGAAAGGCTGACGTACTACACCTTATCCGCCGTCGGGCAGACAAACCCTTCGCGGTACTCTCGCGAGCACATGGCGGTCGCCTCCGCCGAATCGGGGAACACTTCGCGTTCCGGATCGAACTTGAGATGCGGTCCCATCGAGATCGGATACTTGGCCAGATCGACGTTGTTATCCTTCAGGTGCTGGATCGTTCGATCCAGCGTCTTGTCGTTGTCGTCCAGACTCTTGATGCCGCTCAACGCTTGCCGTGCTTCCTCCAGCGACACCGTGTTCTTCTCGCCGATGTAGTACGAGATGTTGCCGAGATGGCTCATGCCAGCCGACAAATGGCCTTCGCGAACGTCCGCATTCAGGTCCTCGACTTTGCGGCTGATGCAAGCATCGATGAAGTTGGCGAAATGGTCGTCGTCACCCTTGAACCGCTTGATGACATTTAAGTCTTTGTCGAGCGCGACGCAGTCCGTGTAGGTCCGTTGCACGACGTAGCCGTCGGAACCGTAGAATACAACGCCGACCTTGTTGCCCTGCGTGCTGGCGAAAAGCTTGTTCAGCTCTTCATCCGCAGAATCCGAGACGTCCAAACCACGCGTCTCGAACACGATGCACTTCTTGCCGTAATCGTAGATCGTCACTTGCGTATTGGCCGTGTCTCCCGCATCGACGTAACTTGGGTCTTTGCGTTCGGCCTGATAGCCTAACCGACCGCCATAGCTGATGATGCTGCTGGGATGCGAATCAATCCCCAGTCCCCACCGGGCGATATCCGTTTGGTGCGGGCCTTGATTGCCACTGTCGCCGTTGCCATACAATCGCTGCCAGTGCCAGTCGTAATGGAATTTTTCACGCGTTACTTTGGGATCCGTATACGGGGCCGGCCCGCTCCACAAATTGAAATCGACGGACGACGGAATGGGATAATCACCCAGCGGCCCGATCGACTTGCGACGCTTGTAACACAAGCCGCGAGCAAAGTTCACCTCGCCGATACCGCCTTCCGCGATAAACGCTACGGCCGCTTGGCAGGCTTTGCTCGATCGACACTGCGTGCCGACTTGGCACATCTTGTTGTACTTGCGAGCTGCCGCGATTAACGCACTGCCTTCGGCGACGTTGTGACAGACGGGCTTCTCGACATACGCGTCCTTGCCTGCTTGCATCGCCCAGATACCACATAAGGCGTGCCAGTGATTGGGCGTCGCGGTGCTGATGAAATCGATCGTCTTATCGTCGAACGCGCGACGCATGTCTGTGGCGAACTTCGGACGAGTACCTTGCTGCTTCTCGATCGCAGCACAGCGTTTCTCACCGGCTTCCTCATCGACATCGACGACGTAACGAATTCTGGTTCGCGGATCATGCAACCATTGGCTAATGTGCTCGCCACCGCGACCACCGGCTCCAATCACTGCCACGCCGAACTTCTCGTTGGCGGATTGAGCGCGACCGAAGCGGGGAGCCAGCGCGACGGCGGCGGACGCTGCCACGGAGCTTTGAACAAACTGACGACGAGTAATCTTGGACACGGTTTGTACTCCTCTGAATTGAATGAGCGAAATGCTTGTCGGTGGGGGGGGGGTATTTTGGAGCTGGCAGGTTCCGCAAACCAGCGGCGGGTCTCGTTGAGTTTAATATGTTCGCCGCCAATAACCCAGCCTTATCGCTGTTTTTTTGCGGCTTTCTCCAAGCCCTTGCCAGCTCGTTCGAGTTCCGCAGGCCCACGGAAGTTCAAACTGTCACGCGCGTGATCATCCGGCGTTTCAGTCCACATCGATGATTTGAACGCGACCATCTTGCACAACCTCGGCATCGACCACGAACGGTTTATCGTGAAGTATCAAGGTCTCGATGCGAGGCTGACGGGTGTTGAAGGAGCACACGTCGTCAGGGACTTGCTGGCGTAAATGGGCAGCGTGCGTTGGCCAAAGTGCGATTGGCAGACTAAGTCGTGGCCGGCTCGCCCACGCACGAAGCTAGTCGAAGCGGGGATCGTCGACTAGAATGCCCCCATCCAGTTGAACACGCCACCCCGGTTCATTGCAGTACGATGCTCGAACGCCCTCAATTACCACCAGATCCGCCGCAGCGTGCCAGCAATTCGCTGTTGACGGTAATTATGGTTCTCGTCATCGGCACGGTCTGTGCGGGAACGCTGTTGATGCTGCCGACCGGTGCCATCGGTCCAGTCATCGTGTTTGGCGGCGTGATGTTCTTTGGGATGATTGGGTTTCACTACGTCGTCTGGGGCCGCTGGATGATGCGTGTGCTACGCGAAGAGGAAGCTCGCAAAGAGAAACAAGACGAGTAGAAAATGTTGCGGCGGTTCTCCGCTCTTGGTAGCGGAAGTTGTGAGGCTTTCGACGCCGTTTCGTCCAACTTCTCACGAATCCTGCGACGAGGTCGACGCTGTGGCACCGGCGTCGGTGGTCATGTTGTCAGCGGGCTCTTCATCAACAACCGGTTTCGCAACGATGGCCTCTTCGATTTCGAGTTCAGGTGACTCAGGACGACACGCCGGTATCGTGGTTTCCAGTTGGAAGAACAGGCCCAGCGG
Organism: Planctomycetota bacterium; assembly: GCA_963204995.1. Classification (GTDB taxonomy): domain Bacteria; phylum Planctomycetota; class Planctomycetia; order Pirellulales; family Pirellulaceae. The sequence goes on from CAUJKL010000420.1 coordinate 6,227, forward strand.
TGGACCGAACCCCAAACGAGAAGCAATGGCAAAACCCAAACAAAGGTTCGCCAAGGCAACCACGCAGAGAAAGCTGAACTGGAAGAATGGCATAAGCGGTTGGATCGCGCGACTCGAATGAAGTTTCCGCCAAAAGTATAGGTCAGGTCAACAATGGCGGAGTTCGAGCGTTAGATCGGGACCGGCTCGCGATCAATTCAGTGGGCGAGGCTCACGCTCTCTACGGATCGTAACGGTTAATCTAATCGGACGCATTCGTAAGTTGTGCTTAAGCACAACCTACGGCAATCTATCGACCGTCGGCTGACTGGGCACGCACAACCGGTTCGCCGGGGGCGGTTGCTCGGATGGCGTTTGGTCGCGGCGATGACGGCCGCACGCTACGTGAGGCGACTTGGCTCGCTGCCGAGGCTCCGCGCGATTCGCGAGCTAGGCGATCGAGCAGATCGGCCGATGGCTGATCCAAGACGTAGACGCGTTCCTCCGACTCTGGATTGCCCCGCAAGCGAACGATACAAATGACTTCGGTGTCGCTGGGTGGCAGGCTGTTTTGCGAAACATCGTCCCTGCGCCCCAGATCGCTGGCTGCAATATCTTGAAGTTCGGCACTTGCCGCCATGACAGGCGAAACGGTTTGCGCTGTCGCCCGAGGACTGGCATCGAGTCGACGTGGCTCGACGCGATTGGAAGACGACTCTTGCATTGCGAGTGTCCCACCGAACGGAATGAATTCCGTTCTACGATCCTCCTCGACGCGGCTGGGAGATAGCCCTTGCATCGCGAGGGCCTCGGCGTTCGGTTGGTATAGGCGGCGTTGGCCAACGCGGTCGAGCTCCCAGTGAATCGTGGGCAGTGACGCATAGATCCCTTCGTCGTCTTTGGGATCGCCGTGATTACAGATCCCAATCAGAAAACCATCCTGCGAGAACAAGCCGCCACCGCTGCGTCCCTGTGCCGGTTCGCCGGTTGCTTCGATGTTGGGCGGTCCCAGGTAACGATCGATTGACGTGATGCGACTGTCGCGAACGCTTGGCTCGCGACCATCGTCACATCCGACGCTGAAGACGGGCTCACCGGTTGCAAACCGATGACCTGCCGGAGCGATCTGCACGGGCGATACGGCAAACCCAGGGACGAAGCTCACTAAGCCAATGTCTCGCGTCAGATCGTAGCTGATGAGCGTTCCTTCGACCGTATGACTTTGACCGTTCGGAAACAGATCGACGAGGACTCGGCCTTGTCCGCCCGAGTCGCGGAAGATGTGACCGCAAGTAACGGCCAGAGCTTCCTGACCATGCGTATCTACAATCGTGCCGGTGCCGATCGAGTGCCCGGTTGCGTCTTCAATTCGAAGTCGGATGGTTGCGTCGTATGCGGCGCGTTTTGTGTCGGCGATGTTCGTATTGGAGGCTGGAACTGAGTCGAGCTGCGAATCGGGTGATTGAGCCCGCACGACCTCGTTGCTGGACGGTCGACGGCGGCCGTCAAGTTCTGGCATTGCCGAATGTGGCTGTGCCGCCGCGAACATCTCAACGAGTCGAGCATGGCTGCACGCACCGACCACGCGATCCACCTCGAGTCCATTGGAAAGCATCACGAAGCACGGCACGCCGGTGACTTGATACTGCCTGGCAAGGTCGGGACGTTGAGCGACATCGATCTTCTGCACCGGATAGCCGTCGCGCGTCAGGCGACCGATGGTCGATTCCATCGTTTGACAAGGCCCGCATGACGGCGACGTAAAGTCCAGAAGGACCGTTTCGCCGGCACCCGAAAGGGCGACTATGAGCGCAAGAGCGTTGAGAGTGACCATCGTGTCCCTCCATGGATCGATCAGTCGATTACGAATAGTTAGACAACATCAAGCGGCAACATCCTGTCACCACCGCCGACACGAGCCAAATCCTTCGACGCGTGCTAGCGAAATTTTTGGTCTAACCGAGGCGAGACTGTCGCGTCGAATTGAAATCTTTACAAGCCCAATCTTTGACTTTTTGCAAAGTTGTCAGCCGACTTGCTTACAATTATGCGAAATCCCAACGAATTCAACGCCTCCGTTAGAACGTCAGGGATCAAACGCACTGCGCGTGCCAAGCGAACAAGCCCCCAGACCGAGGCGATTGGCGAGTGACTTGATATTAACAAACACCTTCTTACTGAGTCTTACATTGATAATGGAAAACAACTATGCGGATAAGTGAGCTGCGCGGAAGAATGAATGAAGGCGGTTAGGTTGATGGCGATAGGTTTCCAAGAGACGATCGAGGGCTTCATGGAGTTCGTGGATATCATCGG
>CAUJKL010000421.1 GCA_963204995.1 Planctomycetota bacterium
GAAAGAAGGCCAGCACGGGCAGCCTGTTCGCCGCCACAACACCAAACAGCGCCGCCAGACCTAACCCCAGACCGTACCCGATGCCGCCCACGACAAACGCCTGAATCAAAATCATGCGCACGATGCGGCTGTCACTCATGCCCATCGCCTTGAGCGTGCCAAACTGTTTGATATTCTCGATGGTGAACAGATAAAACGTCTGTCCGGCGATGGCTGTGCCAACCAGGAACGCGAGCGCCACCGTGGTGCCGAAATTGATCGGTATGCCGGTGTGTTGCAGGTAATACTGCATCGTGAGAGCGGCGAATTCGTCGCTGCTGAGCGCCTTGAGACCGGTTCGCGCCTCGATCTGGCGAGCGACTCGTTGGGGATCCAGGCCGGGCTCGACTTTGGTCAATACCAGAGGATTCATCCGCCCGGTGGGAGTTGGCGGCACGAATAACGTGGCCTGGCTGAAACGGGTGTAGATGATCGGCAGCGTCATGAACGTCTGCGACGCGCGATACACTCCGACAACCACGGCGCGGCGCTGATTCATCTCGAAGACCTTGCCGACGTGCAGCGGTTCGCCGGGCCACATTTGCTGGAACCCGGCCTCATCGACCAGAATCGCATCGGCGATCTGCAGGTCGCCAAGCTTGCCGGCCAGCATATGAGTCGGCGCGCCGGTCAAGCTGGCATCGTCCAGGCCCATTAGAATCACGCCTTGGTAATGCCCATCGGCCAATTGTGCCTGTCCCTGACCTCGGTACAAGTTGACCGCCCAGGCGACGCCGGGCACACTGCGAACATTAAAGACCGCTTCGTCCGAGATGGCTTTCAGATCATCAACGTAGCGAACACCCGGGTTCATGACCCAAATATCGGGCCCCTGCATATCGCGGATTTGGCTGGTCGTGCGCAACATGATGCCGCAGAAAATGGCGCTTTGCTCGGCGATCAAAAAGCAAGCAAAGCTGACGCCAAAGATGATGGCGTAGTATTTGCTTTTGTCTCCGAACAGCATGTTCAAGGCGATCCAGGTCATGTCGTATCGCTCGCCGGTGAAAACGGTGCGATGGGTCAATGTAAAAACCGTGGCGTAAGCTAAGCACCCAGTCACAAGTTTATTGACATAACTCGTTTAACGGCAAGCCGCAGGCGTAAGCGGACGCAAGCGAACATTCGCCTTCGGCTTGCCGTTAAACTAAGAAACTTGTGACTGGGTGCTTATAGCGCGCGGCTTGGAAACCCGTCGTACTGAAGAATCGGCAAATCATATGCCAACCGAGTGCCGGCCGCATAATTCCCGCATTGTCAGAGCCTTCGTACAATGATCGCTCGTGATTACATTACTATCGACCTTTCAAACAGGGCTCACCGAGTTGACGATCCTCGAATTTTCGTTACTGCTGGCCCTGGTGTCGTCGGCCGCCGGTTTTCTGGGCTCGCTGACCGGCATGGGTGGCGGGATCGTCATCGTGCCTGTTTTGACGTTGTTGTTCGGCGTCGATATCCGTTACGCCATCGGGGCCTCGCTGGTTTCCGTCATCGCCACTTCGTCCGGCGCGGCCGCCGCGTACGTGAAGGAAAGATTTACGAACATCCGTCTGGGACTGTTCCTTGAAATCGCGACAACCGTGGGAGCGATCGTCGGTGCTTCGCTCGCCGCTTACATTTCAGGTAACGCCATCGCCGTGATCTTCGGAGCGGTGCTGTTGTATTCCGCTTATCAGATGATGCGCAAGAGGCCGCCTGCGGAAATCATCGATCGACCGGACGCGTTGGCGGTGAGTCTGCGACTGGACGGAACCTATCCAACGGTTGACGGCCTTGCGTCGTATCATGTACAGCATGTGCCGGCCGGCTTCAGTTTAATGTTTATCGCCGGCACGCTATCGGGGCTGCTGGGAATCGGTTCGGGTGCCTTGAAGGTGCTGGCGATGGACCGGGCGATGCGTGTGCCCTTCAAAGTTTCCACCACGACCAGCAACTTCATGATCGGCGTCACGGCGGCCGCTAGCGCCGGTATTTACCTGAAACGCGGTTACATTGACCCCGGCCTGGCGATGCCAGTGATGCTGGGCGTATTGGCCGGCTCGTTGCTCGGCACGCGCGTGCTGGTCCGGGCAAAAGTCAGCATCCTGAAACTCGTGTTCGCCGCAGTGATTGTTGTCTTGGCGGCCGAGATGATTTTCAACGGGCTGACGGGGAGAATCTAAGCGTGGACAAGAAACCATTGTCGAGAAAACGATCCTGGACGGACCAGCAAGTTGAGCAGATGGTGGGAAATCTGTTGCGCGCCGGGGTGATGTTGTCCGCGTGTGTTGTTGCCTCCGGTGCCGTCGTCTACCTTGCGCGACATGGCGATGAACAACCGCACTACAAAACATTTCAAGGTGAACCGGAGACGCTGCACAGCGTACCGCTAACGATTCACGACGCACTCGCGGGGCACGGGCGAGGCATCATCCAACTCGGCTTGTTGCTGCTGATTGCCACGCCGATTGCTCGTGTGGTGATGTCCGCCTTTGCTTTCAGTCGGCAGCAGGACTGGCTGTATGTCACGGTGAGCTTGATCGTGCTGACGTTTCTCACGTTCGGACTGCTGGGACTGACGCCGTGAATCGAATCGCGCGTAAGCTTCCAGCTTGCGAGTCACACAGAAGCCTGACGAACCTGATGCAGCGTACCACGCTCCTGGGTAAACGCAGGCCATATAGGTTGCTTGCCGCAAACTCGTTATCCTTAATCATTCACATCCTTCGTCCAAGGAGATTCCCCGTCATGCCTCATCGGAACATTTGCGTTGCCGTGATTGACGATCACCAGCAGGTAAAGTCTGCGCTGGATGGATTGCTGAAGTCTGGATTCGCCGCCGGGCAGATCTCGGTTGTGGGTAAAGATCACCCGGAAGACAAGCATATTCACGGTTACGTCACGACCGGCGAGCAGATGAAGTTTTGGGGTGGCCAAGGCGCGTTCTGGGGCGGCATCATGGGGATGCTGGCGGGTGCCGGCTTTTTGTTCGTGCCGGGGATTGGGCCGCTGGTCGTTGCTGGTCCGCTGGTGAGTGTGATTGTCGGTGGACTGGAAGGCTCTGTGGGATTGGCAGGGATCGAAGCTCTGTTCGCCGGCCTGTTGCACCTCGGCTTCTCGAAGGACGGCTTGGCGGAGTTTGAAACACAGTTAAAGGCAGGCAAGTCGCTGCTGCTCGTTCATGGCGACCTGGAAGAAGTGCATCGCGCCCAGGAACTGCTCAGCAACGCAGGTTTCGCGGTCGTCTCGGCATGACCCTTACGCAACTGCCAGCGCCTGCCAACCTACTGACCAGCACGGTGATGCTGGCCTGGGCAGCGAATGCCGTTTCGACGGCCCAGGCGCAGCAGCCGCGCGATACGCTGGAGGCGGCGAGCATCGAACTGATCCAGGCCGCCGAACTCGCCAGGGTTTAGACACCGTTGCGTCAGCGTCCAAAGTCTTAGCGACTTTGGCTACTGGATTGACTTCGGCTACCGGTGACACGTGTAACAATTCGTGCTAAGTCGCGTCAAGACCAAGCTCCCATTCCATCGCTTTGACGCGATCTGCTTTGGAAATTGCCAATCGCTTACTTGGCACGGTCACACATCAAGCAGGTGCAAACATGACGGGATTCAACGCATGTCTATTTATCCTGTCGGTTGAATGTGACAAAGCCCTGCTGTACGACGGCCATCGTAGTGGTGGCTTCCAGCCGCCAACATTTCCACGTCGGCTGGAAGCGACCGCGACGTCAAGGAAGCGGTTCTCACATAGGCAATTCCCGCGCCGCGTTAGTCAGGCCGTGTCGCGTGGTTCCAAATGAGCAGTGTGCTCGATGGCGACACCCAGCTCGGCTCGAATTGTCGTGCGACTGATCATGCAT
>CAUJKL010000422.1 GCA_963204995.1 Planctomycetota bacterium
ACTCCACGGCGGAGCTTATTATTTCCGCCGCGACCGTGCGTTCTGCACTGGAGCAACTCGAGCGGAGCCACCCCAAAGTCTATCAAAGCATTTGCGATGAGACGGGTGCGGTTCGCCACCACATACACTTGTTTGTAAATAACGATTTCGTTTCCGGACGCGAAGGGCTCGATACGTCTCTCGCGCCGGGAGATGTCCTTTCCATCATGCCCGCAGTTTCAGGAGGTTGAGTATGTCGGATCGCGTCGTGCTGTGCATTGGAACGAAAAAGGGACTGTTCGTCGCCGAAGGATCGAAGACCCGACGCAAGTTCGAGCTGCGCGGACCGTTCGGAAATGGTGTGCCCGTTTATTCGTCACTGATCGACACACGCGGCACGCCGAGACTCTATGCGTCGAGTTGCAACCCGTGGTTCGGGATGAAGGTGTTGATCTCGAAAGATCTCGGCCAGAAGTTCAAAGAAACAAAGTCGGCTCCCGCGTTCCCGAGGGAGGATGGGCGAGCGCTCGCCAACATCTGGTCCATCGAGCCGGGACTCGGCAAGAAGGATTTATTCTGCGGCGTTGAACCTGCGTCGCTCTTTCACAGCAGCAACGGCGGCGACTCGTGGGAGTTGGTCTCAGCCATCAGCAATCATGACCACGCCAAGCAGTGGCAACCGGGCAATGGCGGTTTGTGCATGCACACGATCTACCGCGAAGGCGACCGGATTCATCTGGGCATCTCGACTGGCGGCCATTACCTGAGCGAGGACGGCGGCGCGACCTTTCAAGCCGCGAACAACGGAGTCGGTGCAGGTTTCTCGCCCGATCCGTACCCTGAGTTCGGCCAGTGCGTTCACAAGATCGCCGGGCACAAGGACGCGCCGGGCCGGCTCTACATGCAGAATCATGGCGGGTGGTCCGAATGGACCGGCCCCGGCGGCTCGCGGCCGGACATTGGCGTGCTGCGCAGTGACGATCACGGCCACACTTGGCGCTCCATCGCCAAAGGATTGCCCACCGATTTCGGTTTCCCCATCGTCGTGCATCCGAATAATCCCGACGTTGTCTACGTCATGCCGCTGGAACCTACGACACGCACCTGTCCCGGCGGCGCGCCCGCTGTGTGGCGCAGCGAAAATGGCGGCGACTCGTGGCGAAAGCTCGCAAACGGGCTGCCGAAGAAGGAGAGTTACTTCACGGTGCTGCGCGACTCGATGGATATCGACGAACTGAAGTCCCCCGCGATTTACTTCGGCACGACGACCGGCCAGCTCTGGATCGGACGCGATGGCGGCGAGCAGTGGGAATGCGCGTTCGACTCGCTCCCGCCAATTCATTGCGTGAAGGTCGCCGTGGTTTGACCGTGGTAGGTGCGCTCGCGTGCCGGGCTCTGGATGGAGGTCGCGATGAGTTCCCAGCACAACGCGCCAAAGCGGAGCCGGTCCTTTCAGTTCAGCGTGGCGGCACTGTTCGTTTGTATGACAGTAGCAGCGGTATTTATCGCGTGGGGGCTGTTAGCGATTCGCGTCTCTGCGGTACTCGCCGGAGCGACTGCCGCTGGCATCTGGCTTGGACTACATTCCCCGAATGCCGTCGTCGTCAGCGGTGTACTCGTGGCTGCCATGTTTTGGGTTGTAAGTAGGCTGCATCGCAATGACAAACGATCGGATTGTCAAGACGCTTGACGATTCACTGGCCCAACCGATATTCGAGTTAGCATCGTTCGCGTAATTAGTGGGATAGGCTTCCAGCCTGTCAGAGGCAATTCGACAGGCTGGAAGCCTATCCCACGTCGGAAAACCGTCAGTTATTTCACGAGCGATGCTTAGTTCTTGTTAGATAGGCACCACAAGTTAAGCCTATCGGTTGGCTTCCTCGCTTTTGGAGTGGACCGTCATGGCTTCCTCGAGTGAATTCTGGAAATTGGTGCGCATTGGGGTTACCGTCCTCGTTATCCTGTTGTCAGTTTTGGCTTGGATCGGACGGAAGAGCAAGTTGGGAACCAAGCTGCAGATAACGACGCAGGAATCCGTCAACTATTCGGGGACGGTCACGGAACAAGAGGCGCAATCGCTCGGACGCGTACTTCAATAAACGGGCTATTTCAGCGGCGAGGGCGAACGCGATGTGCTCTTCAACAGTCGACGAGTTTCAGGACTTCGTTACCGATTCGTTCGCTACGATTCTTTCCGAGGCCCGCAAGTACCGGACGATTAGCCGCAACTTCTCGTCACAACTTAGCGACTTGTCGCCAGCGATTTGAATTATTCTCGGTGTGATATCAACCACCGTGAACGTGATCGGTCACCGCCCGCAATCGCTCGTTCGCAATCTTCTCGCGATAATGTGCCGAGGTACTTTCATCGCGATGCCCCATGATGTGGCGCGTCGCGAGATAATCGCCGTGCTGGCCGCCGATCGTTTGGAAACCATGCCGAAGTTGATAGAACCCACGACCGTCCTGATACAAATGAGCATCAACCCGGAGTTGACCACAATCAGCGGGGCCGAATCCGCAGTTCATGCCGAGATGGATCATTGCCCTCATCGGAACACTAGCCGCATCGAGCAGCTTGAGGATCTCGTCCGCAGAGAACAGCTTTGACTCGGCCTTCGCTTTGGCTCGTCGCATTACCCGCTTGGCTGGTCGATTGAAATCACCGAATCGAACCGGCTTCTCTATCAATGCGTTCTCGAATGCGTACCGCAGAATTACCCGTACGCGACCGACTTCATTGCCAAGACTGTTGGTGTTCATCGTCTTGGACAACGCCCGCCGTAAAGTCATCAGATCGGAAGGCGTCAGGTCTTGGACGATTGCCGACTTGCCGAGATGTTTGAGCATGCGCTCACAAGTCGTGTGATAGTCGTCAAATGAGCGGTGTGATACGACAGGGGAAAGTCGGGCGATTGCTTACGGGTTTTTTTTGTCCTAGAATCTGCCATTCATCGGTCCTTTCGCTTCACGGGGTTAGGATCGTCGGCCCGTTATTGGTTACACAACTGCGGGCATTTACCCCGAAAGTAAGGGGTGTTCCCTCGGGGGTAGCTTCCGGGGGTAGTGGTAAAAATCGTAGGTTACAAAACGGATTACAAGCAAAGTAGCAAAACCCAACGAAAACAAGGGTTGTTAGTAAAACTTGGCGGAGTAGCTCAGTTGGTTAGAGCAGCGGAATCATAATCCGCGTGTCGGGGGTTCGAATCCCTCCTCCGCTACTAGGGCATTTTCAAGAATGCCCACAACCTCTGCGAAACTAGCGTTTTCCCGCACGTTTACGACGTTGCGGGTTTTCTTTTGCGCTTCGGTGCGACACGAAACGGGCGTCTGCATCCCCAACCAGTCCCCAGTTTTCGTCGTCAACGCCTCGTCGTAGTCGCCGTCAGTTACAGTCAGATAGTGCTTGTGGGCGATCGTTGGCGTATTTCCCATCCAGGCACAGACCTTGTAAGTCGGGAAATGCTTTTCGAGCTCTGTCTGGCGACTCGATCGCAGGTTCTGAAACGGCTTCGGCCAGGTATCGACGCCGGATCGACGCATGATCTTTCGGAAAGTCGTACCGAGGTTCTTGGATGGCTGTCCGCCAAGCATCGGGATGCCCCAAATGTCGTCATCGGTCGTCATGGCATCGGCTTCATCGAGGAAGGGGCGCAGCTCGGCAAACATCGGAACGACTCGCGTCCCTTTGCCATATCTTTTCGTCTTAGGGCTTGTCACTGTGAAGCGTTCCTTGTCCCACTGTAGGTCCGTCCATTTAAGCAGTGCGACTTCAGAAGAACACCGCAGCCCGCCATATCGAGCTAACGCGACCACCGTCCGCCACTCCCAGTTGGGGCAAGTATCCAGCACTTTGTGTATGACGTTGCGACCGACGAACACACGGCGTTCATCGTTGGTCGACGTACCCACTGTCACGCCTTCAAATGGATTCCGCGTAATC
>CAUJKL010000423.1 GCA_963204995.1 Planctomycetota bacterium
TCGATTGCTTGCCGTGGGGTAGGCTTCCAGCCGGCCGTTGCGATACGTGGCAGGCTGGAAGCCTACCCCACATCCGCCTAGGTTTTGACCTTCTGGCGGCGGGTTTTGCGGGCTTTGCTGTTGGCGGGACGGGCGCCGTGATTGGCTTTCTTCAACTTGCGATGTGGCTTTGCCATGGAAATACTCCCAACGATGGGGGGACATTTAACTTGTAGATCGGCCTTTAAGAGTAGCAACATTCTCAGTCACTGGAAAGGCGGCGATTCCGGAGCAAAACGGGCAAAACGAGGGCCGACGAGACGAGACAGCAGAACACACCCAAGGTCAGCACCTGGCCAAGGCTCTGTAAGCCCTGATGTGCCGCAATCATCATGCTGCCGAACCCGATCATCGTCGTCGCGGATGTGAGAAAGACCGCTGAGGCCGTGGCATTCGAGATCTGATAGCGGGCACTCGGATCGTGGGCTCCTTGCCGCAAGGCATCGTGGACCACGTGAACACCATCATCGATGCCGATACCGAGAATCAGCGGCAAGACAATCATGTTCGCCGGATTCAGCGGAATATCCAGCCAGCCTAACAAACCGAGCAGTTGCAACAGCCCTAGCCCCATCGGCACCGTCGCGAGGAGCGAATGTTTAATGGTCCGAAAGTCGAGCACAAGTACGATCGCCACCGCCAGCAACGAGTAGATGGCGGCATTAATGTAACTTCGCTGCATCTGGCTCGATGCGTAGTAAGTCTGAATCGGGTGCCCGGTGATTCGCGGATCGACCGATTCCACATCACGCACGAACTGTCTGAGCGACTCCATATTCCAGATATCAGGGTGCCCGTAAACCTTTAGTAGGAGCTGGCCGGTGCTGCCGATGTAGCGTTGCACAAGCGGCTCGGGCAAATCACCAATCTGCGGCGGCAGCGGACTGGCCAGCGAACGCAGTTGCCGAAACGAATCGAGCAGTTGGCCAGCGTTTGTCTGCTGCCAGCGAGAGATGCGCGCGAAGTATTCGGACGGTGGCAGACGTCTCAAGTCTTCCAGCATCTGCCGCAACTCCGGCGACATCGTTTGCGTGCCTCCCTGCCCCGAGCTGGCCAAGCTCTGAACGAGATGCTCCTGATCGATCACCGAGAGAAGCGGCGGCTGGTCAGGAATCACCGACAGCCGTTGCGCGATCCTCGCGATCGCGGCTTGCTGATCGGGATTCGTCGCGGGAACGAGCGATGCGATTTCTTCCGTCGCGACAACACTGGCCATGGCGTCGAACTTCGCCTTACGAGCCAACAATTCTCCCTGGCTCTTACACATCGACACGGCGTACCACACGCTACGCTCCGATGTTGCCGCGAGTTGTCGTTCGAGATCGACACTCTGCTGATTCTTCGGCTGTAGGTTCAGTAAGTTATGGTCGTAACGCAGACGAGTGACTCCTGTACCCAACGCAATCGTAACCAGTACCAAGCTTGCCAGGACCAGACGCGGGTATCGCGCCGCCGAACGGCACATCGCGCCGAACGGCAGTGCAGGAGGCTGATGCGTCAAGACAAGTTGCCCATCGGTCAGATGCAGCAACGCAGGTAACATCGTCAAAGCGGCGATTACACATAACACAATGCCTCCGCCAGCCACGATGCCTAGTTCGGCAATGCCGGTAAAATCTGTCAGCCCCGCCATGAAAAAGGCGAGGGCCGTCGTGAGCCCACCCGTCACGATCCCCGGCCCAACGCTTCGTGCAGTTTCAATCAGGGCCGCGTCGGTCTCCAGCAATTGCTCGCGATCTTCCAAATAGCGAGCCAGGTAGTGAATTCCAAAGTCGATTCCCAGCCCGATCAGGATCACGCCAAAGGCGATGCTCAAAATGTTCAAGTGCCCTACAACAAGCGTGATATAGCCCATCGACCAGGCGATTCCGATCAGTAGCGCAGCGACGGCCAGCAGCGGACGTCGCAACCCTCCGAAGCCCGCGATAAAGACACACGTCACACCGAGCAAGCTCAGCACGCTGGCGCGCGTCGAGTCTCGTTGGCTCGAAGTCATCTCGTCGAATTCGAGGACCGGCATCCCGGTTAGCCCCATGGTCACCTGCGGATGCCTCGCGCTAACGGTATCGATCTGTTGTCGTAGTTCTGTGATGGCAAGTTGAAGACGTATCGGAGTTCCCGCATTCGCTAGCCGCAACAACACGACACCGATCCGCCCTCCGTCCAAGAGGAGATATCGCGAGGTGAGACGATCCTCAAGCTGCGCAAGTTCGGTCGCAACTCGCGGTTGCGCAAGCTCGGCGGTGTCGCCACTTAACACCGCCATTAAGTGCGACTGCATGTCGCTGGACGACGGCGATCTTGCAGGCACCTCTCCAATCGGCGTGAGTACACTGGCAAGACTCAATCGATTCCAGTCGCCGTCGAGCACGGGCTGGAACTCATTCAGAAACGCCTCGACCTGCGCCAGTTCATCCGCTGACAGATAATGCAGCCCTTTGGGTCGCAGTGCCGATAGATCGACCTTTTGCATGATCGAACGAAACTGAGTTCGCTGCTGCAATACCTGCGTCAGCTCATCCATCGCAACAACGATCGCTTGCTGATCCTCGCCATTGATCACAACGACGATGTCGTCCGCATTACCGAACTCATCAAGATATGCGAGCCAGCGGCGATTGAACGCGCTGTTCGGGTTCAACAAGTCCAGCCGACTGGTTCGAAACTCCAAACCGAAGGCTGCTAGCCCGACGCACAACGCCGCCAGACCAAGCCCTGTGACCAGCACCGATCTCGGAGCCATCACCACACCACGCGTCAGCGCCCCCAGCGGTCTTGCTAGCAGCGGAACATGTTTTCGTGTGGTTTCATCCGTGGACATCAGCTGGCTCTGGGGTCGAAGGTCGCGAGATTCTATCGTCGCGATCGATTCGGACCAAGACAAGACGAGCGGAATTACGCCTTGTGTTTCAAGCGACCAAACAGCTTGGGAGAAAAACGCGGAACTCACATTACCGCGCGTCGGTCAGCGTGCCACTGCTTGCTTGCAAGCAGTGAGAGGAGTACGAATCGCTTCGCGGAACCAATAGGCTCGACCGTCGACGTTGTCCAGCTCGCTGATCCCGCGCGACTCGCGAACCGCACTGCTTCTCCGAAGACTCCGAAGCAGTGGCACGTCCAACCCAGTAGGGCCACTCAGCCCCCTCACCACGCGCAAACCGAACATACCGTCCTCGCTCGCTAGTACTCACCGACAGGCTGTCCATCGTCGCGAACGGCGAGTCGCTGAAATACCGTATTGATGTCTTGGACGTAAGTCGGATTACTAACGGTGTCTTTGCGATAGTCGACGTTCTCGCTGACGAAGTGGACCGAGCCATCGCAGAACGTAAAGAGCGCTCCTCCAACGTGGTTGCTGCTGAAGCCGCGCACGTCGTGCTCTCCGCCGACGAGTGCGTTGATGCCGTTATAAGTAAGTCCAATCACGGCCATTCCGTTGCCTTTCCTTGCGTAGCTGCTGCTTTGCACGTTGTTGGAGCCAGAGAATCCGAGTGCGTTGGCTCCACCGACGATATTCAGCTTTTTGTACTGATACGCTCGTTCGCCGACCATCAGCGTGCTGCTGGTGCCGTCCAAGACGTCTCGCAGACCAATATTCGAGTTGGCAAAACCGACTCCGTGAGCCGGGCCGTACTGGATCGAATAGACGGGCGGCGTTGTGCTATCCCAAGCGTTCGCGACCATCACGTAGTTCGAACGAGCGATCTGGTAGGTATTGGTGCCGTCAGTCACGTTGAAATTGTAGTTATTGGTGGGCGATACGTAACCGTTGAGAACAGGTCCAACACTTGACGGGCACTGATAGGAAGGCAACGGTTGCTGCAACCCTTGTCGCATTGCGGGATTCGCAAGGGCTTGATCGAGCGTAACAGCTCCGACCCTGAGCAGATCGGCTAGTGGTGCCTGCTCGACGAAGGGCAGAATAAACGCCCCCCAACCATAATCCCAAGTTCACCCGCGTTGCACGCGGTCCAGACCGCTGCGGAATCGCATGGCTTCTTCGTGAGATAACCCGGCGGAAACTTCTTAAAGGTGTCGTGATAGTTGTGCATTGCCAAACCGATCTGCTTCAGATTGTTTTGGCAGGACATTCGCCGAGCTGCTTCGCGAGCCGCTTGGACCGCAGGCAGTAGCAGGGCGACGAGAATCCCGATGATCGCAATGACCACTAACAGCTCGACCAACGTAAATCCACGTGCCTTCCCCATTCGACGTTCGTTCATACTGACTCTCCTAAAATGAAAACAATGTATCGGAGGAGGCATGCCGGAATTGGTCATGTCCGCCGGTCAAAGATCCAGTACTTTTCAACTTCCACTTGTTCGGGGACGGCCCGAGATGCCAACCTGGGATGGATAAGGTGACGTGAAGGCTCACTTGGATTTCATCTCAATGTTGTAAGTGTTCTTGCCTGACTTGACTTCAAACTTTAAGTCACTCCGGTATCCGTATTTCGCAGGGATCGCCGGTCCGGAATCGTCGGGCCCCCATTCCACGGTGACGGTGCAGGGCCCGACTTTGACGCCCTTTGCATCCACCAGATAAAACGCCTCGTAGTTTCCTTCAGCATCTGATTTGCCAATCGACTGGCGTCCGATATCGGGTTTGAACAAGACACTCACGCCAGCGAGCGGTTTCCCGTCGAGCGTGATCGTTCCGCGAACGGCTCCGAGTTCAGGCATGTCCGATCCATGTTTACTGCAACCAAGGCTGATTCCAAGCACTGCAGCAAAAACCGACACCAGCAGCAAGCGTACCATCGTTCTCCCTTTTGCGACGGCTTCCCGCCGCCATGAATTGCTTAGTTTTGGAGGAAACAGCGAAATCGAAGTCCGCAGTTTACGCGGTGCCATCGCAAGTGGGCGCACCGGTAGAAACTCTCAATAATCTCTGCGGGAGTCCGGACCGCCCCTGCACACTTGCATTTGAGTGAGCTGAAGGCATGCTGCGGACTGGAAGCGACGACTGTCGCTGTCCGATTAATCGCGCAGCACCTCAACATCATCGTAGATTCGCCGCTCCCAGTCTACTACTTTTCCTGTTTCGTTCATGACGGGAAAGACATACACCGGCGTCAATTCCACTTGCCACGTGCCGTTGTCGCTGGTCACATTGACTTCCAGGTGGCCGTAGTGCTTGCCGCCACTAATCAGCTTGTTGCCTTGCCAGACCTCCGGTGCATTCAAGTGAGCTAGAAAGACCTGGAACGGATTGGTGCTGGGAAGCTTTGTCGAACCGTCGCGCCCACTGTACGGCCCACGGAGGCCATCGCCACCGATACCGATGTCATAGTAATGCACACCGTTGACGACCGAATGCTCGTAGGTCTCGTCGTGACCGCAGAATACCGCATCGACGCCATACTTCTCGAACAGGGGCGACAAAACGCGAGTCGGCTGGCCGGACTGATTGTCTTCGCCGTGTGCATTGCCCGCACTGCCGGCGGGGAATCCATGGGGACCGATGGAATAAGGCGAGTGGTGGAATTGCACGAACGTAAACCGACTCGTTTTTTGAGCGTCCGCAAGTTGCCGTTCGAGCCACTGATACTGAGTTGATCCAGGGTTGAAGTCCGGCGCTTCCCCGCCATCATTCTCACCAAGTAACATGAAGTTCGTATCTGCTTGGGATTTGTCCGGTGCCCCGTCGGTAGCATCGACCGTGATCAACGTGATCGGACCGTAATCAACCCGGTAAAACCTGTCTTCAAACGCGGCATTCCCAGTGCTGTTGTCAGGCGTCTCGAAGTATGCCTGGTACTTACGCAAGCTGCGGCGTGCCGCTTCGATAGTGTATCCGTCAATGCCGCCATAGTTCTCGTGGTTACCAACGGCCGGCAGGATTGGAATCGAACTGGCGATGTTGCTGAATTCTCCGGAGTTATGCCGCCAGAATTCATCCCAGTCGCGCTGCCTTCCTCCCTTCTCGACAATATCGCCTGCGATGGCGATAAAATCCGGATTGCGAGATTGGATGACTTGGATGTTTTGCCGATAGCCTTCTGTCTGATCTACGATGTATTTGCGCTCCGAGTTGCCGAACGGCGCGGCCCAATCCGCCGCCGTGCCCGTCGATTCCGGTTCCGTCTCGCAATCGGCGTACACCACGAAGCGGACAGAGGCGGTTACGTTCGGTGCCGTCCGAAACTGTCGCGAAAATATCTCGCCATCCTGCTTGACCGTATAGTGATAGGTCGTACCCGGGTGGAGGCTGGTGACGCGGATTCGATGAATATACGGCGAGCCCGGATCCTTGCCGCCGGGCAGACCAGCAACTTCGGTGGGATGGTAACCCAGTTCTAGCTTCAACTCTGGCACCGAGGTGCTTTGATGCGACACTTGGCCATCCGGCGATATCACAGTCAGGCTCCCCGGCGCATCGGTTTCTGTAGCCCACAAGATCGTCATTGCATCGCGAGTTGGGTTTTGCACGTAAGGCGAAACAATGACATCCGACAAGGCAATCGGCAAATTCAGCATGCTGATCGTCAGGGCGACCAAACAGCAGAGGAGCATTCTGTTCATGGGGGCATCCCTTCTGGGTAACGGCGTTAGCCGCATCTCGATGTTATCAGGTAAACGCGAATTCGTTCTGGAGAATGTCGCCCGGCGTACAGAGGAGATCTGACTACAGACAGGCTATGCGCATCAGAAGTGGGCGGACGCATCGTCAGTTTTTCTTTTTTGCGCCCACCTTTGATAGTAACTCGACGCGTTAGTTTTGAAGATGCGATCTTTTTGGACTGCGGCGACTTGTCGCCGCTGTTCCCCTGCGGAACCTGCCAAGTAAAAGCAAAAATGCCGCTGGAGTCAATTTATTCTGCTCTATCTCGCCCGATATCAAAAGAAAACAAAATGGGGGGAAAGCTGCGACAAGTCCCAGCACTCCAAATGCGCAACTTCAAAACTCACGCCCAAGTTTTTCCGCTCGTTACTGATGCTGCGAGAAAAAGGCCAATGCTTGACGAATTGCCGGATCGACCGATGTGAAATGGTCACCGGGAATTTGCACGGCGGCTACGTCCAACTTTTTCTCTTTGGCACGCTTGGCGGTTTCGTTCGTCTGTTGAGCAAAGAATTGCTCCTGGCTGCCAAAGAACAGACGCATCGGACACTTAAAACTCGTCGCAAAGGCCAACGCGGAACGCATCCGCAATTCTTGCGGATCAGTGGCATTGAAGACCGCATAGACGGGGTCCGAACGGACGAGATCGCGTACCTGCATCATGCCCGAGAACGATGCGCCCGCGCGGAATCGATCCGACGCCAAGCAAGCAAGGGTTGTTAAAGTGCCGCCGGCGCTGTGCCCGGCGATGAACATCCTTTCGGCGTCGACATAGGGAAGGTTGGCGAACGCTTCGGCGGCCGCCAAGACGTCGTCGACTTCGTCGTAGTACAAGCTGAAGTGACCTGGCTGTCCGTTCTCGCCGCGAAGAATCGGCACCATGACGTGATACCCCGCTTGTACAAAGGGCTCGACCATCTCCCAATCGCCTTCGCCAAAGGCAAAGCCTCCGTGCAGAAACAGCACACTCGGTTTCTTGGAAGCACCGGCCGAAGCGTCGCTGACGATGGCCTGCAACTCCAAATCGCCCGACCGATAAGAAACCAGACGAGTTCCGGGGACAGGCTGCACGGGGAGTCCGCCCTGGGGCGCGCTGCCGAGACGCGTGAGCTTTGTTTGAAAGTTCTGTCTGGCTGCGGCGAAGTCTTCGACTTCAGGCGCAGCGCCAGTGGAAGCGGCGATGTCACCGCTTAACAACCCGTCCCCAGTCAACTCAAACGAATCAAAAAAACGCCGTACGTCTTGCTCCTGGACACTCGACTTGCCGCCACCTGCGAGCAAGCCGTAGATGTTTTTACCAGCCACTAACATTCGCACATGAAAGACGACAGGTTCGCCATTCACTTCGTCCGAAATCGTCACCTCACGTCCGGGATGTCCACCGATTTCGAAATCCGTCGTCTTCGAGACAGTTCCTTGTTTCGGGCCCATCATTCGGCCGTCGACTGCGATGTTGAGCGCCCGCGACTCTAAATCTTTGATCACATCGGCGGATCGCGAACCGGTCGGCAAGGGGATCACGAATCGTTTGACGCTGAAGTACGGCCCCTCCGGTCCCAACGATCGAGCATCGATGATCATGCCGACATCGAAGCCATGCCGAGGCACGGGCAACGCCTTACCCGTCGGCAGCTCGACGGTGAATCCCAACAATTTGGAGTCCTGGCGTTCCCAAGTGCTCGCATTGGGGTTTTGAGTATTCCACATTTTCTCGACCACTTCGGTCGGCACATCACTGCTGCGGGCGCGCGTCTTGCCGCCGAAGCCTCGCAACACGAGGACGCCAACGACCAGCGCGACCGCCAGCAGCGCGACGCCTCCGCCGACGAGCCCGATGATTAGCGGAAGACGTTTCTTCGAACTAACGGAACTCGATGCGCGAGCCTGAGCGGCGCGGTGTGTCTGCCCATACGGGGACGATTGGAAAGTAGGTTGTGGCGCGGAGAACTGCGACAGGTCGCCGAACGGATCGGAGTCTGTCTCGACGTTCGGTGCAATGTGCAGCGGCTGTCCGCAGCCGGGGCAGGCGACTTGTTTTCCTGCCAGCCGCGCCGGCGCATTGAATCGCCTTCCACAGGCACATGCTACGGGAATAGGTGGCTCCCTAGATTGATCCGCCGGTCTTTGCGGGACAGGCCGTTGTGAGAGCGTGCCGTCTGGGATGGCCAATGGCTGCGCACAAGCGGGACATTTGACTCGCTTCCCCGCCAGAGAATCATTGGCTGCAAAACTCTTTCCGCACTGACACGTCACAGAAATCGGCATCGAATCGCCTCTCCCGCTGGTAAAGAATTAGCCGGTCCATCGTAGCAAAACGGCCAACGAGTTAGAAGTTGTTGGATGCTGCGAGTTCCAAGACTCCTGCCAGTTTGGAAGATAAACGGGGAACTCACATTACCACTCGTCGGTCGCCACGCACCGAGGCTGTGATTTTATTGGGTGGGATCGGCTTCCAGCCGGTCAGAAATACGGGGAAAATGACAGGCTGGAAGCCTATCCCACGATTTTTTCACAACCTCACCG
>CAUJKL010000424.1 GCA_963204995.1 Planctomycetota bacterium
GACTCTATGGCATCGAGCCAGAAGACCTGCGCGGTCGCATGGAGACGATCTTCGAGCGATTGCAGATGAACGAAATTCGCAACTTGCTCGGCGCGAAAATGTCGACTGGTATGAAGCAGAAAGTCTCGATCGCCCGCGCGATCGTTCACGATCCTCCCGTGTTAATCTTTGACGAAGCGACTTCCGGGCTGGACGTTCTCGTGGCTCGAGCGTTGCTCAAGACCGTCATGGAGCTTCGAGAGCAAGGCAAGTGTATCGTGTTTTCGACGCATATCATGCGTGAAGTCGAACGGCTTTGCGATCGGATCGCGATCTTGCATCGAGGTCACATCCTGGCCGAGGGGACGCTCGGCGAGCTGGCTGACGAACATGACGAAGCCGATTTAGAAGAGTTGTTCTTCCGGCTCATCTCTGAACACGACAATAAGCACTTAACCGTGCCTACCAATACGTCAGGCTTTTCAGCCTGACCGGTCAGCCTGGAAAGGCTGACGTACGAGGAAAACCTCTATGAAGTGGACGAACGTCAAGTGGATCTACCTGCGTGAAGTGCGCGATCAACTGCGTGATCGTCGCACACTGTTCACGATCGCGGTGCTGCCGGTGTTGTTGTATCCGCTGTTGGGCATGACGTTCTTGCAAGTCGCGCAGTTCTCTCGCGAGCACACGACACCGGTGTTGGTACTGGGAGCGGAATCGCTGCCCGAGAACCCTCGATTACTTTATGAGAATAAATTCGACACGAACTTTGCCTCCGAGCGAGACGCCAAGTTATTCGAGTTGACGATCGAGCAAGGTCTGCCCGAGGGCGTGGCGCTGGCGGATTTGCGAGCGTGGGCCGAGCAACAGATTCAAGACGGCACGTACGACGCGGTGGTTTATTTTCCTGACGAGTTTGCCCAGAAACTCAACGATTTCCGCGCGAGGATGCAACACGAACAGAGCGAAGCCGAGGCCACGCGGCCAGAAACGGCCGAAGAGGCAATCCCTGAACCGGAAGTATTTGTTAACACGGCCAGCGACAAATCGAGGATGGCTCGCGATCGCGTCGATGACGTACTTACTCGCTGGCGAGAATCAATTGTCGTCGATAATCTCCGAGATCGACGTATCCCTTCGGTGGCCACCAAGCCGTTCCAAGTCGTCAGCACCGATGTGGCCCGCGAACGCAGCCGCCGGGCCGCGGTCTGGTCCAAGATCCTGCCGTTCGTGGTGTTGATTTGGGCACTCACGGGAGCCTTCTATCCAGCGATCGATCTGTGTGCGGGCGAGAAAGAACGCGGGACGTTGGAAACGTTGCTTTGCAGTCCTGCCGAACGGAGCGAGATCGCGTGGGGCAAGTTACTCACCATTATGACGTTCAGTATGTCGACTTCGGTCTTGAATCTCTTGAGCATGGGCATGACGGGAGCGTTCATCGTCACGCGCATCGCCATGCTGGGCGACGACGCGACATCACAGCTCGCGATCGGCACACCGCCTCCGGCGGCGCTCTTCTGGTTACTCCTCGCCCTCATCCCACTCTCTGCGCTCTTCAGCGCGGTCTCACTGGCGATCGCTGCGTTTGCGAAAAGCTCGAAGGAGGGCCAGTACTACTTGATGCCCGTGCTGATGATCACTCTGCCGCTGATGATGCTGCCGATGATGCCGACGACCGAGTTGGATCTGGGGATGAGCTTGATCCCAGTAACTGGAGTCATGCTGTTGCTACAAGCTTTGATCGAAGGGCAATATTGGGAAGTGGTGCGCTACATCCTTCCCGTGATGTGCGTTACGTCGCTGTGTTGTCTGCTGGCGATGCGGTGGGCGATTGATCAGTTCAACAAAGAGTCGGTCCTGTTCCGCGAGAGCGAACAGTGGGGGTTGGTGATTTGGCTGCGTTCATTGATCCGCGATCGACGCGATACGCCATCCGTTTCGGCAGCCGTTTTGTTCGGAGTGCTGCTGTTGCTGATCCGATTTTTTGCCAGTTTCATGTTCGCGACGCCGGAAACGTGGGCAGGCTTTGCGATGATGACCGTGATCTCGCTCGTCGCGTTCATCGCAATTCCGGCAATCACTATGTCAGTGGTACTCACGCGAAGTCCGACGACAACGTTACTACTTCGTTCGGCCCGCATCGACGCCACCGCGATGGCCGCTCTCCTGGCGTTAGCGTTGCACCCAGCAAACGTCGCGATGGGGCTGCTCGTTCAAAAGGTCTATCCGTATTCGTCCGATATCACCGAACAGCTCAAAGCTTTTGAATCGGTGATCCATGGCGCACCGGGATTGTGGGCTTTGATCTTGGTGTTGGCTGTCACGCCGGCGATCTGCGAGGAGATTGCATTTCGCGGGTTCATCTTGTCTGGGATGCGGCACATGGGGCACAAGTGGGTGGCGATTCTCGTGACGAGTGTCTTCTTTGGTGCCGCGCACATGATCCTACAGCAGTCACTGACCGCTTGTATCGTGGGCATGGTACTCGGCTACCTGGCGATTCAGACTGGCAGCCTCCTGCCGAGCATCGCCTTTCACATGACTCACAACTCGCTGTCGATGGTGATGGCCATCTATGTGCCGAAGTTGATGGAGACTTATCCGGGACTCGGCTTTCTGTTTTCGAACGGAGAAGCAGGCACGCTCTATCAGTGGCCAGCGATCGCGGTCGGGTTGGTCTTCGGGATCGGCTTGTTGAACTGGTTCAGAACCTTGCCGTACGAGCATACGAAAGAAGAATCGCTGCAAGAGGCACTCGATCATCAAACGGTGCAGGTTCCGAATTGACGTCTCGGGTAGCCGGGCGGGAATCACTTTACGTTTCCTGTTCAGAAGCTACTTCCGCACTCTCACGCCAAAATACAGCACGCCGGCAATGAGCAACTCCGCGACGAGCCAGCTGACTCGTAGTAAGACGGCCGAGATGATGGCCACGACCGGGCCAAAGCTCGGCTGAAGCAGCGGGATCACGATCAGTTCTCGCACGCCGATCCCACCCGGCAGCAGCGAGAGAAAGCCGGCCACCATCGCCAGCGCCACGGTCGCCGTGAGTAAAGGTAGATCGCTCAGTGTCGGCGTGAGCAACGCGCCAGGAATGGCTTGTGCAGTCGCCCACAAGCTGCACCCAAAACAGAGCCATCCGATGGAGATCAGCAACCACCCCAGGCCCATCAGCTTGGCGTCCAGCCCGTCGATTGCTTTATCGATATCGGGGTTCGCGCGGTGAACTTGCAAGAATCTCACGGCCCGACGAAACAAAGGGGGATAGGTGGGAACGCCGGCACCGATCGCAAGGAACAACGCTAACAAGATGAAGCCTGGTTGAGTTCGCAAGATTGTGCCGAGGATACAGCCAGCGACCACCGCACCGACGGCCATTAAAGTCAGCGTCTCGACGAAGACGCTCGTCGCCGCCACCGTAGTGTCGACGCGCTCGCTTCGAATCAGCGCCGTGCGGATGACGACCACCAACGCTTTGCCCGGCACGTACTTGCCCAGATGTCCGATGTAAAATGCCCGCAGCGTTTCCGTAAACGTCGGTCGCTGTCCCATCGCTCGCAGTGTCTGCCACCAGAAGATGCACGAGGGGAACATGCCGACGAGATAGAACACCATCGCCAGCGCCAGCCACTCCCAGCGTAATTCCTTCCAGGAAATCCCTTCGCGAGCGAACTCACCCCGCGCACTCAACGTCGTACGCCATGCTCCCCAGGCGACCAACGCCAAGATCAGGAGGCGAACAGCGAACTTGAACCAGTACTTGGTTCGTGATTTCTGACTAACTGCTTCTGATGTCACTCAAGCCTCCTGACATGAATGTCAGCCCGAAAAGGCTGACGTACAGCGGCGGGCGTATTGTGGTGACAATGTATCCGCCGAACAATACGAAAACCTGTGCTACAATGCCGCGCGTTGCGTAAGAAAGTTGACGTTATTTGAATCGGAGTGAGGAGATTTCATGTCGCGGATGGTTTCGTTTGGCGTTCTCGTGGGAGCGATTGCGGTCATCGGCTTTCTCTTTTACCGAGTGATCTCCGGCTTTCTGCTGCCGCTGTTCCTCGCCGCTTTGTTGGTAGTGATCTTTCAGCCCTGGTTTCGATATTTCATCGCTAAGTGCGGTGGGCGGCTGCGAATTGCGGCACTCTTGACCACCGGTTCTGCGATCGTTGTCGCGATAGGACCAGTGGCTCTGGTCGGAGCCCTGGCCGTGTGGGAGCTGTGGCCGGGCGATGGAGGGGCGGGCCATTCGCTTCCCGAGAAGCTACGAAATGGACTGGCGGGACTGCGGTTGTCCTTGGAAGAAATCTCCGGAAATGCCTTGAAACTGGACGCCAGTTACGATGGCAAGTCCTATTTCGAAGTGCTGCGTTACATCGAATCTTCGCTCGCCAGCCTTCGCGCTCACGCAGCCGTCGGCGCGACGTATCAAGGCGACGATGCCGCGTTGAATAAGTTGCTGGATGCCATCAGCAGTCTGGAGGCGATTGTCGCTGCGGGTGACAAAGCCGAAGCGGCAGGACTCGTCGACGGTGTACCGCCCTCAGACAAAGCGCCTTTGTTGCACGAGGCTTGGGTAACTTTGCGGCAGGCCGATGGTGACGAGACGGTCAAGCCTGGGTCGCTTCAGTATCAACTGCTGCTCAACAAGGCGGATGAAGAGTTCAGGACGTTTAAAGCGGCTCTGTTCAACAATTCCGCGAGTGCCTGGCTGGCCGACTTGATGAATCCGACGGACGATGCGATTCGTGGGTGGAGTACGGAACTATCGACATTCGTGCCGGGCCTGCTGCGGTCGGTCGGAGGCAAAACGGGGGCGATCGTCGGCAACACATTGCTGACGCTGGTGGTGACCGTCATCGCGTTCTACTTCTTCCTGGCAGACGGACCGAAGATGGTCCAGACGGTCATGCGGTTGTCGCCTCTGGACGATCAGCACGAGCAGCAACTCGTTGCCGAATTCGATCGCATTAGTCGCGCCGTCGTGCTGGCAACCTTGCTGTCGGCGGTCGCGCAAGGGCTGCTCGCTGGTGTGGCCTTTTGGCTCATCAGCTTGAATGTGGAAGAATTCAGTTTTGTATTTTCGTTGACCCTGCTGACGATGGTGTTGGCATTGATCCCCTTCGTGGGCGCGGCGGCGGTCTGGGTGCCGGTTTCGCTGTGGTTGTTTTTCCACGAACCGGCCGGAGGTGGCGAACCGCACCGAATCGCCGCGATCTTGCTCACGATCTACGGGGCCGGCGTGATATCGATGGCAGATAATGTGATCAAACCCTTGGTATTGCACGGTCAATCGCATCTGCATCCACTGCTAGCGTTGCTTAGCGTGCTGGGAGGTGTGCATGCGTTGGGCCCGATTGGAATCCTGGTTGGTCCGATGGTCGTTGTGTTTTTACAGACGTTGCTGAATATCTTGCATAGTGAATTGATGACGATGGAGCACCAGGCGGACACTCGCAGGGGGCGACCAACACTTCCGTTCATTTTGTCTTTACGCCAACGGCGGTTATGACTACATTACCCGAAAGGTGAATGGAATCATCGTATTTCTTGAAGGATCAGGCGCATGAACGGACTCGGCCTGTTGGTGGCTTTAGCTGCAGTTGGCATCGATGTTGGTTGGGAACCAACTTCGTCGGGCAAAGATCTGTACACCATTCGTATC
>CAUJKL010000425.1 GCA_963204995.1 Planctomycetota bacterium
CCGTCGTCTCGGGTGCCGCCCTGCCGCTTTGGACGGGTGGTTTTGGTTTCCTGCGTTTGTTTGGTTTTTTGACTGGCTGTAAGCATATCCCACGGCCTGCCGGTGGCAACTTGACCGTTCATGCCTAGTCCGCCACTCCACCGTCGCGATCAAAGGCTTCCATGAGCCAAGTACTAATCGCGGCTTCCTGTTTGCGAATGCGAATGACAAGCTTTAACCCTTCGTCGACGATTCGTTCCACGGCACGAGCGGCGTGGCCTTCGTCGGGTTCCAGCGTTTCACTGTGTTCGGCCATTGGAGATAGCATTTTGAATTGCCGCTTGGCTTCAGCGAGAATCTCTTGATCCGCGACCCTGAGCTGTTCGACACGCGTGAGCAACCCTTGATCTTGCTCGGCGATCTCATCGATCAGCTCTCGATGTCGGCCTTCGATGCGTGTGCGCAAGTCAGGAACCATCTGTGAGAACGTTTGCTCAACCGCTTGCAACCAAGTTGTCAATTCGCCAGGTACTACCGGCGTTTCCAACTGCGTCTCAAAACGACTCAGTTTGGACTCAAGAGATGGTTCGCTGCTTTCATTCGACATCAGATTCACTCCAAAAGAAAACACAAGTGCAGCGTCGCAAATGGTATGCCGCTTGCAACGTTGCTGGGCCGACCGATCGGTCCACTGATACTCACCGTTTGCTCCGCAAACACCGCTATTCCGTTCGTTTGTGGAACTAACGGCGACCTTGTTCGATGGAAATCGGTTCGCTGTGGCCACCTCGCAAGACACGGGTGTCCAGTTTTTGTACACATCGCAGTCCGGTTTCGACGTGATGCACCTCCGCTGTACGAACATCGGCGACTATAAACAAAAGACCAGCCCACGATGCCGAAGCAATCATTCGTCCGTTCTTTCGTGCTGCTCGCGTGCTGCATTTCTCCCCTGAATGCGGCGGATAATGATGCTGTTTCTGAAAACAAGCTGAGCGAACGCACGGTCGTCACGCAGGATGACGTGTCACCGTGGAGATGTGCGAGTACGGGTTCAGCGTGGAGTACGTCTGCCAATGCGCGATGGAGTTAGTACAATGCAGTGCGAGCGAGTCATGAAGATTGCGATCGGATGCGACCACGGCGGATTCCATCTCAAGACCGTCGTCGTGCGCGAATTGGAAACGCTGGGGCACATCGTCCTCGATTGCGGCACAGCCACACTTGTGCCTGACGACGATTACCCTGATTTCACGCAAGCTGTCGGCCAGGCCCTGCAGCGCGGCGCGGCCGAGCGAGGGATTGTCATTTGCGGCAGCGGCGTGGGTGCGAGCATCGCTGCCAATAAAATGCACGGCATCCGCGCGGCGCTCTGTCACGACACGTTTTCCGCGCATCAAGGTGTCGAAGACGACAACATGAACGATCGCTCGGCAAACGAGCGGGCGTTGCCATCAACCCGGCAACTCCGGCGAGCGTGTTGGAAGAGATATTGCCAGACCTCGATCAGGTACTCGTGATGACCGTCAATCCGGGATTCGGACATCAACCGTTCTTGCACACGACGCTGGCCAAGATTCGCCGCGTCCGCCAGATGATTGACGAAGTTCAGCCCCGGTGTGAACTCGAGGTGGACGGCGGCATCGATGTTGAAACAGCGCGGCTGGCCGTGACGGCCGGCGCTAATGTACTGGTGGCGGGCACGTCGGTGTTTGCCGATCCGGCGGGCATCGCCGCCGCCATCGGACGCCTGCAAGACAGTATTCAATAAGGAGGAGCCTTCAGTGAATCTTGAAATACTACCCGATGCCAGAACGGCGGCCCGCGCCGCCGCAACATACATTGCCGACAAGGCGCGCCAAGCCGTTGCGGAACGCGGACGGTTTATTGTGGCCTTCAGTGGTGGAAGCACACCGTGGCAGATGTTGCGTGATTTGGCCAACGACGCGGTTCCCTGGAAAAACGTCTATGTCGTGCAGGTGGACGAACGGGTCGCGCCGGACGGCGACTCGGATCGCAACCTGACGCATCTGCGAGAGAGCCTTCTGTCACAGACACCCCTGCCGCCTGAACAGATATTTGCGATGCCGGTCGAAGCAGACGATCTGCTCGCCGCCGCGACAAGTTACAGCCAGACTTTGCGTGCGATCGCCGGTTCACCGCCGGTGCTTGACTTGGTGCATCTCGGGTTGGGCTCGGACGGTCATACGGCATCGCTCGTTCCCGGCGATCCGGTGCTTGACGTCGACGACCGCGACGTGGCGCTGACCGGAGTTTATCAAGGCCACCGGCGAATGACACTGACATTTTCGGTACTCAACCGAGCGCGTGACATCCTGTGGTTGGTGGCCGGCGAGTCCAAGTTGGAGATGCTCCAGCGCCTACGCGGCGGTGACGAGACGATTCCCGCCGGGCGAGTTTTGCAGACCAATGCGATCATCCTGACAGACCGCGCGGCGGCCGGGCGCAGCTAGCAACCGAGATTTCGTGAGACGCAGGACGTGCGGGCGGCGGAAGCGGTGGCGTTGTTTTGCTACGAAGTCAAAAAACGAATTGGCGCATTTGCAGCGGCGTTGGGTGGATTGGACACGTTGGTGTTCGTTGGCGGCGTTGGTGAAAACGCTCCGCAAGTACGGCATCGTATTTGCAGAGGACTCGGGTTCCTCGGCATTGAATTAGATGAGGATCGCAACGCCGACAACGCGTCGCTGATTTCGCCCGACGAGGGACAAAGTGCAGTGCGTGTGATTCGCACGAATGAAGAACTGATGATCGCCAAAACGGTTTACCGAGTGCTGGGAATTACTGAAGTGGGATAGGCTGCCAGTCTGTCATGAGGTGGTCGGGGTTCGGCAGGCTGGAAGCCTATCCCACGAAGCTGATTGAACGAACGATCCAAAGGAGAACGTATCAATGCTCGCAACCATGGACGCAACAACGCTCACACCGGAAATGCTTCAACGAATCGACGCTTACTGGCGGGCCGCCAACTATTTGTCGGTGGGGCAGATTTATTTGTATGACAACCCGCTCTTGAAGCGGCCGCTGCAACCCGAAGACATCAAACACAAGCTGCTGGGACATTGGGGCACGACGCCCGGACAGAATTTTATCTATGCACATTTGAACCGGGTCATCAAGAAGTACGACCTTGATATGTTTTACATCTGCGGTCCTGGGCACGGCGGTCCTGCGGTCGTCGCCAATACGTATCTCGAAGGGACGTACAGCGAGTTCTATCCCGATATCAGCCAGGATGAGGACGGACTGCGAAAGCTATTTATTCAGTTTTCATTTCCCGGCGGTATTCCCAGTCATGCCTCGCCCGAAACACCCGGCTCGATTCACGAAGGTGGCGAACTGGGCTATTCGCTCAGCCATTCGTTCGGGGCTGTGTTCGACAACCCCGATCTGATTGTGGCCTGCATCGTCGGCGACGGTGAAGCGGAAACCGGGCCGCTGGCCACGTCATGGCATTCCAACAAGTTTCTCAACCCGGCCAGCGACGGCGCGGTGCTGCCGATCCTGCATCTGAACGGCTACAAGATCGCCAACCCGACAATCCTCGCTCGCATCGAGCATGAGGAATTGGAGCAGTTGCTGCGCGGCTACGGTTGGACGCCTTACTTTGTCGAGGGTGACGATCCCGATCGGATGCACGAAGCGATGGCGACGACGCTGGATATCGCGATCGAGCAGATCCAGCACATCCAACACGACGCTCGGGTGAACGACAACTTGATGCGTCCGCGCTGGCCGATGATTGTTCTCAAGTCGCCGAAAGGCTGGACGGGGCCGAAGGTGATCGACGGCGTACAAGTCGAAGGCACTTTTCATGCGCATCAGGTGCCGATCTCCGACCCGGCGGCTCGCCCCGAACATCTGCAAATGCTGGAAGACTGGTTGAGGAGCTACCGTCCCGAGGAGTTGTTCGATGAAAACGGTCGTTTGAATCCGGAACTGGCCGAACTTGCGCCACAGGGTGAGCGCCGCATGGGCGCGAACCCGCACGCCAACGGTGGCATGCTGTTGCGCGATCTGCGGATGCCCGATTTTCGCGACTACGCAGCCGACGTGCCCGCGCCGGGCGTGCGCGGCATCGGTGACACGCATGTGCTGGGGCCGTTTGTACGAGACGTGATCAAGCTGAACGCCGAGCAAAAGAACTTCCGCGTGTTTGGTCCCGACGAAACGCTGTCCAACGGTCTCGAAGCGGTTTTCGATGTCACGACACGGCAATGGAACGCTCGTACCGTCGCCAACGACGAGTTTCTCGCGCCCGCGGGTCGCGTGATGGAAATGCTCAGCGAACACCAATGCGAAGGTTGGCTCGAAGGTTACCTGCTGACCGGCCGCCACGGGCTGTTCAACTGCTACGAGGCGTTCATTCACATTGTCGATTCGATGTTCAATCAGCACGCCAAGTGGCTGAAGGTTACCGCGGGCCTGCCGTGGCGGCGGAAGATCGCGTCGCTGAATTACCTGCTTGCTTCGCACGTCTGGCGACAGGACCACAACGGCTTCACGCACCAGGATCCTGGCTTCGTCGACCACGTCATGAACAAGAAGGCCGAGGTCGTGCGGGTTTACTTTCCACCGGACGCCAACTGCCTGCTGTCGGTGATGGATCACTGCCTACGCAGCCGCCATTACGTCAACGTCGTGGTCGCCGGCAAACACCCCGCGCCGCAGTGGCTGACGATGGACGCCGCCGTCGAACACTGCTCCGAGGGCATCGGCATCTGGCAATGGGCCAGCAACGATCAGGCGGTGGCTCCCGATGTCGTGATGGCTTGTTGCGGCGACGTGCCGACGCTCGAGACGCTGGCTGCCGTCTCGATCCTCCGCGAGCATCTGCCCGAGCTGAAAATCCGGGTGGTCAACGTCGTCGATTTGATGAAGCTGCAGCCGCCCAGCGAACACCCGCATGGCTTAAGCGACATCGACTTCGACGAGTTGTTCACCAAGGACAAGCCGGTCATCTTCGCCTACCACGCCTACCCGTGGTTGATTCACCGGCTGACCTACCGCCGCACCAATCACCGCAACCTCCATGTCCGCGGCTACAAGGAAGAGGGCACGATCACCACGCCCTTCGACATGACAGTGCTGAACGACTTGGACCGTTTTCACTTGGTGATGGACGCCATCGACCGTCTGCCGCAGACCGGCGACAAAGGGATTTACCTGAAGCAGCAGCTCAAAGACAAACTGGTCGAACACAAGCAATACATCCACAAGCACGGCCAGGATCTGCCGGAAGTCCGCAACTGGAAGTGGAGTAACTCTAAATGAATGTGCAAAAACTGACCGACACCGCAGCGACGTTGGTTGTGGGCGACAGAGGTTTGCTGGCAATGGACGAAAGCAATCCAACTTGCAATAAACGATTTGCCAAATTGGGAATTCCTCAGACCGCGGAAGCTCACCGTGCTTATCGGGAGTTGATTGTGACCACCCCCGGTCTTGGCGAGTGCATTAGCGGCGCGATCCTGTACGACGAGACGATCCGCCAGCAGAAGAACGATGGCACGCCGTTTGCCAAAGCCCTAACCGAAGCGGGGATTATTCCCGGAATCAAAGTGGATGCCGGAGCCAAGGAGATGGCGGGCCATCCGGCAGAAAAAGTCACCGAAGGTCTCGACGGCCTGCGCGAGCGGTTGGCGGAGTATGCGCCTATGGGCGCCCGTTTCGCCAAGTGGCGGGCAGTGATCGTCATCGGCGATGGAATTCCCAGCCGAGGTTGCATCGAGGCCAACGCCAGTGCGCTGGCGCGCTATGCCGCGCTGTGCCAGGAAGCCGGACTCGTGCCGATCGTCGAGCCGGAAGTGCTGATGGACGGCGCGCACACCATGCAGCGATGCGGCGAGGTCACGGAAGAAGTCCTGCGAACGGTTTTTCATCAGCTTTATGATCAACGGGTGATACTGGAAGGCATGCTCTTAAAACCCAACATGGTCTTGCCTGGATTGACTTGCCCCCAGCAAGAATCGGTGGACGAAGTGGCCAACGCGACGGTGAGATGTCTGTTGCGCGCCGTTCCCGCTGCCGTTGCGGGAGTTGCATTCTTGTCAGGCGGTCAGGCCGCGGAGTTGGCCTCGGCCCGTTTGAATGCCATGCACGTTCGCTTCAAATCGCGACTGCCCTGGGCGTTGACGTTTTCCTTTTCCCGCGCCATTCAGCAACCGGCTTTGGAGATCTGGTCGGGCCAGGACGCCAACGTGAAAGCATCCCAACAGGCTTTGCTTCATCGAGCCAATTGCAATCGGGCGGCGCGCCGTGGCCAATACACAGTGACGATGGAAGGGAGAAAGTAAGTGCAACGATGAGCAGTACGCATGAACACCTTCCTCTGGTCTACCTCGCCCGACACGGCGAGACGGTCTGGTCCGTCTCGGGCCAGCACACCGGCTTGACCGATCTGACGCTGACCGGGCGCGGCGAGCGCAACGCACGCCGACTAGGAACGCGGTTGCAAGGATCGAACTTTGCTGGTGTGTTCACCAGCCCGCTACGGCGCGCCGCGCGAACCTGTGAACTGGCGGGATTCGGCGAGGTCGCGAGCGCTGATGACGACCTCGTCGAATGGAACTACGGCGTCTACGAAGGAAAGACGACGGAGGAAATTCATCAGCATCGGCCCGGCTGGGAGATCTTTCGCGATGGTTGCCCGGACGGCGAATCGGTCGTGGATGTG
>CAUJKL010000426.1 GCA_963204995.1 Planctomycetota bacterium
GCGATAGCTCGCATTGGCTGCGGCCCTGCCGCCCTACGGTTTAAACGTCGAAAGCTGGTTCACCGACATAAAGCTGAAGAATCTGACTTTGCACTTTGATAGCTCGGATTAAAATCCAGATTTGCTCGGGATTGAACTTTCGCGGATCACTTCGAGCAAGACATTCCAGCTCTTCTGTCATCGCTGCGTGTTGGTCCGTTGCCGCTTGCAGACGCAGATCCATCGCTTTCCACGCGGAAGTAAGCTTGGAATCCTCCGACAACAGGTCGATGTCGCTGGCTGAATTCGACAACAGCAGGCACAATCGCGCGACGTCGCGAGCGTCCGCTTCGGGTCGGATCTCTTCAATTCGTCTGGCTAAGTCTGTGCAATTCATGATGTTTTCGCTGCCCCGTGATATTCAGATGTGGCTTAGTTTCCATTGCACGATCGTACGCGTGACGTGTCATCTCACATGCGATCGACAATTCGATCTCGTCTGGGCAGATCTACGCGACGAGTTGTCGTTCTTAATAGCTCGACTAACCGGTCGCGATCACGACCAACACCGATTCTGTTCCAACGGTTATCGCCAGCCGGTGATTCCCTTTCAGCGACACTTGAACTTTAGCTCAAGTTTTCAGATCGGGAAAGTTTTTTGTTTGTCCATAATACGACTGTACTGCATCGCTTTACGGGCATATCGAATCAGCACGTAGCGAGCAACAAAAAACAACAGCGGTTGCGATAGTCGGCTATGCCGAACGAGCCTGGCATTCGTTAGGAACGGATCGCTAGCAGCGGACTATCGGAGAGATTTGCGCTTCGTCTAGAGCAAACCATAAGCGACGAGCGTGGCTCGTAACTTTTGCTGGCCTTGATCGTCCAGTGGCGTCATCGGCAGTCGCAAATCGCCGGTGTCGCGGCCTAGCATCTGCAACGCGGCTTTTACTGGGATCGGATTGGTTGCGATGCCGAGCATGTCGCGACAGAGTGCGAAGAGCTTGAAGTGCCACTCTTGCGCCTTTGCAGTATCGCCCGCGTTAAACGCATTGACGAGAGCGATCATGTCTTTCGGCACGATATTACCGACGACGGAGATTACGCCTTCGCCACCCACGGACATGAACGGCAGTGTGAGACTGTCGTCGCCGCTAAGCAACGTCAGGTTTGTTGTAGCGAGGATTTGCGACGCTTGATCCAACGACCCAGTCGCTTCCTTGACCATCGTGATGTTCGAGATCTCGCCCAGTCTAGCAATTGTCTCGGGCTCGATATTCTTGCCCGTTCGTCCGGGAATGTTGTAAATGCAAATCGGAATGTCGACGGCTTCGGCCACGGCCTTGTAGTGCTCGTAGAATCCTTGCTGCGTCGGTTTGTTGTAATAGGGCGCGACGAGCAACGCGGCGTCGGCACCTTCTTTGGCCGCCCACTTGGTTAGTCGCAAGGCCTCCGCCGTGCTGTTGGAACCCGTTCCTGCCATCACCTTGGCCCTACCAGCCGCTGCTTCGACGACGGCGGAGATGACCCGCTCGTGCTCTTCGTGCGAGAGCGTGGGCGACTCGCCTGTCGTTCCGGAGGGGACGAGGCAGACCGTGCCCGATGCGATCTGAAATTCAATCTGGGTTCGCAGAGTGTCATAGTCAACTTCGCCACCTTTGAACGGAGTGGTAATGGCAACCGACAAACCAGCGAAGTTGGAACCTTTTCGAGTCATGGCGATGTGTTCGTTCTAGGGACGGAGTGCGGGTGAGCCAAGTTGCCCAACATGATAAGGGGTGCTGCGCGGACTGGCAAAGGGAGGAGGGCGATTCCGTAGGTCGGGCTTTAGCCCAACAATACGGATGTTGGGCTAAAGCCTAACCTACGAACCTACGAGGAGATCAGCGATTTCATTTCTCGCACCGCCCGCTCCATGCCGACCATAATGGCTCGCGACACGATGCTGTGGCCGATATTCAATTCGTGCATCGCGGAAATTGCCGCGACCGGTTTGACGTTCTGATAGTTCAAGCCGTGTCCGGCATGTAGTGTCATGCCGAGTTCCGTGATCTGCTTTCCAGCGATCACAAGTTTGGCGAGCTCTTGTCGCTGAAGTTCGCCGCGCGCGGTCGCGTACTGGCCGGTGTGCAGTTCGACAGCGTGAACGCCGAGCTCCGCCGCGACCGCAATTTGCGAAGCATCAGGGTCAAGAAACAAGCTGACGATGATTCCGGCATCTCGAAGTTTGCCTACCGCGCGCGCAACGGCTTGACGATTCGAGACGATATCGAGCCCACCTTCCGTCGTGACCTCTTCGCGTTTTTCCGGAACCAGGGTCGCTTGCTCGGGACGCACCTGACATGCGATATCGAGGACGCCTTCGTCGCACGCCAATTCGAGGTTGAGCTTGACGGTCACCGTCTCGCGCAGCACTCGCAAGTCGCGATCCTGGATGTGGCGTCGATCCTCGCGCAAATGAATCGTGATCCCGTCCGCTCCGCCAAGTTCGGCCAACGTTGCCGCCCAGACAGGGTCGGGCTCGTACGTGCGGCGAGCTTGCCGGACGGTCGCCACGTGATCGATGTTTACGCCAAGTTCAGCCATAGTTGTTCGTTACCGATACCTTGGGTGCATTTAGTTCGCACTTTCCGCTATTACAAGCAATGATCTTACCGGCGACAGACATCGTGGGCTACAGGCCCGCGACCGTGCTGCTCATTCGCGCTCCCTGGTTGTCAGGGGACGCAATCAGCAGAGCGTCCTCGTTGCACCAACCTTCAGCACGCAAGTTATCCGCAAGCGCAATCGCACTCGACTCGCTTTCGCAGATGGAATAGATCGTGGGGCCCCACGAACTTTGCCCCACCCCTCGCACGCCGATGCCTCGGATGTGTTTCACGAGGTTCTCCAAGGCGGTGCCATTGTAGGCACTGCCCTGAACCGATTCGAAACAGCTGCCGGCCAGAAAGCCAAAGTTGTAGACGGCATTGCTGAATTCCGAGAAGTTCGCGGTCTTCGCAGCCGGCAGGATTCGGTCACACATGATGCAGGTCAAACGCTCCGTTACGGCCAAAGGAACCGGAGGCAATTGCTCAAACGCGACTTGCTCCGTCGTTCCAGATAGCCCGACGCTTCCTGGTGGCGAGACGAGGACGAATCGCCAGTGACTGGGTAATGCCACGCGTTCGAGGAGTGGCGAGATCGTTTCCGCTGGCAGTTTGCCTCGTTCAGCAATCAGGCCTCCCGCCACAAAACCATACGTCCCCACCGCCGATCGCAATCCCCGACCGACCCTAGTGGCAAGATCTTCGGCCGCCGGAGTCGCGAGGTGATGAAAGGCGTTCAGACCGGTGGCCACCGCCAACGCCAACTGTGTCCCGACACCCAGGCCCGCGTGCAGACGCGGTGCAGATGTCAGTTCGACTTGGCAACGCAACTCCTTGACCTCGTCCGACGATTCGAGCCATTGCAAGGCAGCGTCACGAAGTCGGTCTTGCAGAGGGCCAGCGGTCTCGAATCGATCGGCAGCATGGATGCGCAGCGTTAGCCCTGGCCGATCGATCATCACTCCCACGCCGCCGAATTGTCGCACGCCCGGATTCCCAAACGAGAGCAGCCCGAAGTGCAGACGACTGGGTGCGGTGACAAGGATTGCTGCTTGTTGAGGCATCTGGGACGAGCTGGAACGGCGATCGACTTATTTAGTAGTGACTCGGCTACGGGGTTTGTACGTTCTAAAGTGGATTGGCGGGTCCGAAAAGTGGGCAGTTCTAATGGCCAGCTCAGATTTCGAGTTTTTGGTCGACACTCGCGCGTCGATTGCCTGGCAACGCATCGGCGCGTTAGACTAGAGCCATGAGCATTGCACCCCACACCTCCGCATCGGATGTCGCCGAATCGATCCCGCCGATCGTGACCGAGAAGTTCTATACACCGGAAGAACTTCTGACGATGCCGGATGGAAAAGCTTACGAATTGGTGCGCGGCAAACTTGTGGAGCGGAATATGGGCGCAAAATCAAGCTGGATCGCATCCGAGTTAAACCGGCATCTCGGCAATTTTGTCAGCGACCATCGCCTTGGACATGTGTGGGGCGCGGACTGCAGTTATCAGATCTTCGGCGAAGACGCAAACAAGGTACGACGACCCGACGGCTCCTTCGTCGCAAAAGGTCGCTTGGAGAATGAGGAACTGCCAGACGGACACCTACGAATCGCACCTGACTTAGCCATCGAGGTCGTTTCTCCGAATGACTTGGCATTTTACATCGACGGCAAGATCGACGAATATCTCGGGGCCGGTGTACGCGTAATTTGGATCGTCTATCCCGAGTCGAGGCATGTACTCGTCTATCGATCGGGTTCCGTCGTTCAACGGCTGGGTGTGGAAGACGAACTGAGCGGCGAAGACGTGCTACCGGAGTTCCGACTCGCGATTAGTACGATCTTTCCCGTGGGCAGTGAAGCGGCGGCTGAGTGATTGCTCATCGCGGTTCGTCTTCGCTGAGTTCCTGCGCGAGTTCTCATTCTCCATAGCCGTTTCTCACTTTCCCCGGGATTCAACTTCTAATCGGGACGACCGCTACAACCAGAATATTCGGAACACTCACGTTTTACCTGCCTGCCTCGCTCGATCATGCCGATTAGTCAAAGATGAACCGTATGGCGGGAGCACATCAGGAGGGGCAATAACATGAGTTCGATTGACAGTTCCATCACCGGCCTGCTTGCGGCACAACAGGCTTCGCTCTCGTCGAATATCAGCATCACAGTCGCAGCGAAACAGCTGGACGCTTACAGGCAACAGGGAGACGCCGTTGTTTCCTTGCTTGAGGGCTCCGTGCAGCTGAGTAAGGAAGCCGGCAAGGGCGGTCGAATCGACTCGGTGGCATAGCGTTGCTACTTCGGTTAAATCTTCGCACGTGTGCGATCAACTTGCGGTTTGTATTCAACAGTCATTTCCCGTCTTGGGCCCGAAGGGTCCGCACAACCCCTGCCGGGTGCCGTAAGGCCCCGGATCGATTGCCAAGTGCGTATCGAAGCCCTGAAAGGGCGACATATTTAGTATCGCTACTCCCAGATATATCGAAGGTCATATTTAACATAGAGGCGAAAACTTCGTTGCGATGTCCACCGGAGAGATAGGGCTTGCGGTTCTTTGTACTGAACACGATATGGTAGGGGAACTGTTGATGAGTTCCTGTCATGGTGTTGGCCCTCGCTGTGTCGCCCTTTCAGGGCTTAGGAAGTAAAGTGGTCGATCTGTCGACCGGGGCCGGCACCCGGCAGTGGTTGTTTCGACCCTTCGAGCCGGAGGAGCATTCTACCTCATACGCTCTGGCTAAATGTCACTTCGCACACGAGCTGGCTTGGGGCTGTGAGCTACGCCTCTCGCGGAGGCGGCGTTTCGTCTTGCACAGTCACATAGCGCGCACCATGTGGCCTGATCCACACCCACGGAAACGGCAATACTGTGAGCAGCAAGAACACACCCAGGCGAATACAGTTGCCCACGTGAAGCGGCGTTGAAGACGCAAGGTTGTTTTGCAATGCGTCAACGCTGAAACGTTGCCCATCGTTTCGCGTGATCAACAATTCGTAGAAACTCCCGAGTTCCTCATCGTCATGGTCCGTCGTTGGCATCCCTAACTGTTTCATCTTGCGATAGAGATTCGAGCGGTGCAGGCCCAAGCGTTCTGCGGCCTCGGTCATGCTGCCGCGTGAACGCTCGATGTGCTTTTTAATGTATTCGATTTGAAATCGCTTCGTCGCTTCGGGCAGCGGCAAATCGAGCGAGAACATCGGGCTGTCGTCCCCCGAAGGCGAAAGGATGAATGCCAACATGATAATATCTTCGCCACGATCACGCAGCGGAGTGAATTCCAGTGTGATGACATTCAACCGGAAATATAGGTCTTCGCGAAACTTCCTCACGCGGACGAGTTCCGCGAGTTTTTGATTGGTCGCCGCGATGAATTCCGGCTCGGTCTGCGTCTTGCGAAAGAAAACGCCGGGAGCCAGTTCCGTGACAGTCGTCTCGGTCGCGGCGAAGAACGCCCGACCCGAGGCAAGAGCCCGTATAGTGCAATCGGCAGCACGAGCAACAGGGCGTAACTCCAACCAGATAATCGTCGTCGTGTCATGTCGTGTCATCGTTCTCGCAGGTAAGTATGGTCGAATTGTGTGGAAACCAGTTTATGTATTTCTTTTCCACCGTGCTTGATCGCTTGCTCGTCACCAGCGAGACCAGTTGGGCTAGTGGGCGAGTCGATCGCAAACAATCGAGCAAGCCCAAAGCTTAAGCGAGCTCCGCCCGAAAATGGAAAAGCGGCGACAAGTCGCACGCACTCCATAGTTTTGGACTGCGGGGACTTGTCACCGCTTTGGTATTTTCCGCCGCACAGCGGCTTTCAAGCGATCAGGCGGTCCACGGGCAAAAGGGCTGCGCCCACAATGGGAAAGCGGCGAAGCATCGCCGCACTCCAAATTGGGGAAAGCGGCGACAAGTCGCACGCACTCCATAGTCTTGGACTGCGGGGACTTGTCACCGCTTTGGTATTTTTGGAATGCTCAGTCAAACCGGAACACTTCCAAAAGAGAGAAGTACTCCCAAACGGTTACTTGGTGCCGGGGAGAACCACGCCGCCGTCGTGGAAGATGGCGCATTTCGGGAGGGCTTGGCTCAGGCGGGTGATGCCAGCGGGGGTGAGGTTCGTGCCAGAGAGGCACAGGACGCAGAGCGTTGGGATGCGGCTAAGCGGCTCGACGGCGCGGTCGTCAAGCTGCGGGTTCGAGCGCAGATCCAGCGTCCACAGCCACGGCAGCGAGGACAAATGAGCCAGCCCCGCGCCAACACCGCAGCCCGCATTGCCGCGTGCGCTAGTTCATCAACAAGAGAGCCTCGAAACCCGCCTGTCGAAAATGAACGTCGGCCGTGAGGGCTGCCGAGATTCCATCCGCGCGCATCATCGCGAACGAGACGCAGTCGGTCAGTCCCCATTCTTTGTCGGATCGCGCGAGATACAATTCCATCCCGTCGTCCAGCAGGCGCTGCGTGAGTGGCTCAATGCGATACCGATCTTCGTTCAGCAATCGCTGGAAGAGGTCGTTGGCTTTGCCTCGCCGTTCGAGGCGTGCGTAGCCATCGCCGATTTCCAGCAAGATGCCCCCATGCAGCACCAACATCGCGTTTTGCGCGAT
The DNA here is from genome assembly GCA_963204995.1 of Planctomycetota bacterium. Lineage (GTDB taxonomy): Bacteria > Planctomycetota > Planctomycetia > Pirellulales > Pirellulaceae. The sequence continues at coordinate 7,161 of CAUJKL010000426.1, forward strand.
CAATTCGCGATCCAACGCTTTCGCTCGTTGATGGTGCGAATCGCTGCGGTTTTCCAGTGCGATGAGGAAGCTCGTATCCAGCAAGACGCGGCGAGTCACGATCAGAATCTCCGACCGGTGAAGGCTTCCACGTTTTCCGAATTCAACCGGTCACCCCAATCTTCGGCGTGCTGCTCCGCCCATTCGGCCAGACTGGTTCCGGGACGTTTGGCAACAACATCCGCCTCGGCCTCCAGCGGCTCGACTTTGACCAGCGTCCCTTCCGGGAGTTCCGCGTCGTCTTGCAATTCAATCACGCCCGATTTCACCTTCCCGCGATAAATCATGGCAGCTCCTTTCTCGTCAGTGCCAACCTATTATGCGGTTCCTTCATTCATTTAGCCAGAGTCGTCTGTGGCGCACGCGGACTGCGGGGACTTGTCACCGCTTTGGTATTCTCTGGCGCACAGCGGCTTTCAAGCGATCAGGTGGTCCACGGGCAAAAGGGCTGCGCCCGAAAATGGGAAAGCGGCGACAAGTCGCACGCACTCCATAGTTTTGGACTGCGGGGACTTGTCACCGCTTTGGTATTTTCTGGCGCGAGGCGGTTTCAATCGTAAGGAAGCGTGGCGTGGGTTTCATCACGCGCGGCGTAGGAAAAACGCCGCGCGGAGCGTTCGCATGTGCTACCAGCACCGCGCGGCGACAGGAACGTTTTGCCCAACGACTCCAAAGAAACGGTGGGACTGGAAAGCGGCCGGTTCGGTCGAGCGCCGCATCCACCGCGCCCGCGGAGCTGAGGGCGGGACGAAAGCCGAGGTTGTTGTTCCGGTTCAGCACGCTATTGCGATTACGCTGCGCCGACCGGCCGTTCACGGGCGGGTTGTTCCAACTGCTCGCCCCGGTTCACCCGGTTCGAGGCCCTAGGCCGCTCACCAAGATCCTGGTAACACGTCTAAGCGAAACCGCCAAGTCCGCGCATCCGCGGCGCGGGCGAAGGCGACCAAAGAACTCGCGCGTCGCTGGGGTTCGAGTTCGGTGATCTGGCCCTACTGAAAGTCGGTTTCGAGCTGCCGCCAACGACGCCGAGAGCGCACTCGGCGTCGTCGCTTCAGCGTGACATGACTTGTAAACACTCGACAGCCCAAACAAATCAACGCCGAACCGCGTGCGATTGATGTACGGCGACGGCTTCCACGTCAGACGCAAGTCGTCCGTGAGAAAGGCCGTCAACTCTGTCAGTACACCGCACAGTTCGCGCGACGACTGGCCCCACACCACGGACGCCACAGCCCGGCTCCGCTCACTTACTTGACTCCGCTTGGCTTGGCTCCAACCGAACTGAGGGCGGGACGAAAGCCGAAGCCGTAGTATCGGTACAGCACGGTATTGCGATAACGCTGCGCCGACCGGCCGTACACGGGCAGGCTGATCCAATTGCCGCCCCGGCTCACCCGATACGAGTTCCCCCAACTAAGGAACGGATTTTCCAGAGGCGATTTTTCGTACCACTTTTCATCCCAGGTGTCTCCACACCACTCCCAGACGTTGCCATGCATGTCGCGCAGGCCGAACGGATTCGCTGGCTTGAGTCCAACCGCTTTCGCCCCGCCCGCCGAGTTCCGACTAGCCCAACCGAAGTTCTCGTATTGCGACTCGTCGTCGCCAAACGAGAAGATCGTCGTCGTTCCCGCGCGGCAGGCGAACTCCCACTCCGCTTCCGTGGGCAGGCGATAACCGCGAGGTTCCGCCACGAGTTCCCATCCCTCGCCGTCCCGGTGGTAGCACGGCTCGAGGTTTTCCTGCTCGCTCAGCCAATTGCAAAACACAACGGCGTCGTTCCAGGTGACCTGCGTCACGGGCGAATGGTCCGACACGTCATAGCCGGGGGTGCGCCAGTTCATTTTCAAATACTCCGGCTTGATCGTGACGTCGGCTTTCTCGAGCTGCGAATTGCCGAAGCCGAACGTCTCGGCTTGCGTGACATAATTAGTGGCGTCGACGAAACGCCGGAATTGGCCGATGGTTACTTCCGTGGAACTCAGACGAAACGGCCGGGTCAATCGCACGGGATGCCGGGGCCGCTCCTCGCGTCTCGCTTCGAGATTGTAGGCCGCATCGGTCTTCCCCTCCACCGACCGCCGAAACATCGTCTCGACCTCGTCGTCCGTGCTTCCCATCTGAAACTCGCCGGGCGGGATCAGCACCATCGGCATGCCGACCGAGTTGGTGACTTGGACTTCCGTGCCGAGTTGCTTGGCCCACGCTTCTTGAAATGCGCGGGCTTGCTTCGCATCAAACGGCGCATCAGCCGGCGTAGGATGGACGCCCTCGTCCGTCCCTTTGGCATTTGCAGACTTGGGGTTCGAGATTTCGATTTGCGAGCCCTCGGGGACTTCGAGGCGGGCAACTTCCTTGCCATCCTTGTTGCGGATGATGACAATCACCGTGGCCAGCAATGCAACGATGGTCACGGCAGCCAGAGCGACAGGGAGCGGTTTCCTCCAGCGCGGCGCGACCCTTTTGGTGGCTGGAGTACTTCTTACTGCGGCGGGTGCGACGCTCCTGGCGACCACCTGGGATGCCGCCGCGCCACCTGACACCGTTGCGGCCACAGTTGGCCGTGTAGTTGTGGGGGCCGTTTGTCGCTGGAGATTTTGAAGGAACTCCGACAACTTATCGGCCGACGCGCCGGCGGGCTGTGTGCCGTCGAGAGTCGGCGTCGACTCGGCTGCCGCGACCTGCCCGGCCACCACTTGCAGTTCGGCAATCACGGCGGCCATCGAGGGCTGACGGTCGGCTGGTCGCTTGGCGATCATTTTTTGAAACACGCGATCGAGATACTCCGGCACGTCGCCGCGTTTGGCCCGCAGCGACGGGATCGCTCGCTCGCGATGAGCCAGCAGCTTGTTGACGGTCGCTCCGACGCCATACGGTGCCTCGCCGGTCAGCAGCCAATACAGCGTACAGCCCAGACTGTAGATGTCCGATCGCTGATCGGCGCGGCGCGTGTCCTCGGCCTGCTCGGGACTCATGAAGTCGATCGTCCCCATCAGTTGCCCCGATTCGGTCAACTGCGGTGCCTCGGTCGGAGCCAGCGGGTTGGAGCAATCGTCGGCGATCCGCGCCAGTCCCATGTCGAGTACTTTCACGCGCGGCGTCAATACGCCGCTCCCTTGCGCTCCGGTCGGCGAGTTTGTTACCGTGGGCCGCGCGAGAATCAAGTTCGACGGCTTGAGGTCGCGATGTACGACGTTCTGCTGATGTGCATATTCCAACCCGGCGGCGGCTTGCACGATGCACTCGACCGCTTGCGCGACCGGCAGCGCCCCATGCCGGCGGACCACTTCGGCCAAGTCGCCCCCTTCGACTAACTCCATCACCAAGTAGTGCGTCCCATCTTGTTCGCCAGCGTCGTAGGCCGTGACGATATTGGGATGCGATAGCCGCGCGGCAGCTCGCACTTCGCGATAGAACCGCTCGATCAATTCCGGTTTCTTGAGTGCGGCAGGTGGCAGCGTCTTGAGCGCCACGATCCGATCCATGCGACGATGCCGAGCCTTGTAGACCACTCCCATGCCTCCTTCGCCAAGTTTGTCGAGCAGCACATATTCGCCCAGCACCAGCTTCTTGAGCCGGCCGTTGTACGCGGCCGTGGCTTGAAACTTGGTCAACAGTCCGTGCCGGATTAGATCCTTGGCCAGTGTCTGCACATCTTTGGCGGACGATTCCGGCCGGGCCAGGAATTCGCTCAACCGCCGCGATGGCACGAAGTCGCTGCTTCGCAATTGCTGGACGAATTCGTCGAACGAAAGGGACATGGCCGGATCTGCCGAAAGATTCCCATGGCGAACAAGACACAAAGCGACGGGCTGATTCTAACCCCCGCGCGGTGGAAATGCGAGCGGCGAGTGACACCCGCGCATTAGTCATCCTGATCCGTCGTCGGCATGCCCAACTGCTTCATCTTGCGATACAGATTCGAGCGGTGCAGGCCTAATCGTTCTGCCGCTTCGGTCATGCTGCCGCGTGAACGCTCGATCTGCTTCTTGATGTATTCGATCTGAAATCGTTTCGTGGCATCGGGCAGCGGCAATTCCAGCGAGAATATGGGGTTATCGTCACCGGATGGCGAAAGGATAAATGCCAACTCGTCGATGTCGACCTTATCCTCCTGCGACAGGTAAGCGATTCGCTCCATCAAATTTCGTAGCTCGCGAACGTTTCCCGGCCAGTTGTGCTTCAACAGCCGCTTCCGAGCGGCGGCCGTGAACTCCGGCGGGCGTCGACGAGCCTTGAGGCAGAACTCGGCAAGGAAATGTTCTGCGAGCATGACGATGTCGTCGCCACGATCGCGCAGTGGCGGCAAATCCAGCGTGACCACATTCAGCCGGAAGTACAGGTCTTCGCGAAACTTTCGGCTGCGGACCAACTCCGCCAGTTTTTGGTTCGTCGCGGCGATCACGCGTGCATCGGTATGAATCGGCAGTGATCCGCCCACCCGCACGACAACTTTTTCTTCGAGCACCCGCAGCAGTTTTGCTTGCCCGCTGAGGCTCATGTCGCCAATCTCGTCGAGGAACAAGGTTCCGCCGGAAGCCAATTCGAATTTACCCTGTCGTGTTGTGTGCGCGTCGGTGAACGCACCTTTTTCGTGGCCAAACAGCTCGCTCTCCAACAAAGTTTCCGTCAAGGCCGCACAATTCACGGCGATGAACGGTTCGTTGCGGCGAGCACTCAAATAATGAATTCGCTTGCTGACAACTTCTTTCCCCGTGCCGTTCTCGCCGAGTATCAGAACCGCCAGATCTGTGTTCGAGACACGCCGAATGGTCGATCTCAAAGCCTCGATCGCGGAACAGTTGCCGATCAGCTGCGAGCCCTGCTGGCCCTCGTCGGCGGCCTGGTCGCGGACCTTGACGAGCTGTTCATGCTCGTGCGTGTTTTCCAAAGCGATCGCGGCATGACTGGCAAGCTCGATCAAGGCCTCTTCGTCGGCATCGGTGAACTCGCCTTCGCGTTTATTGATCAGCTCGAACGCCCCGAGCATCTTGCCTTTCCCACCAACGAGCGGGACACACAACAACGTCCGCGTGTGAAAGCCCAGCTTGTTATCGACACGACGATCGATCTCGCCTTGCTCGTGACGATCGACGCGAGCCGGGAGGCCGCTGTGGATGACTTGCCCCACGATGCCCGTCGTGTCGGCGATCCGCAACTCGCCTCCTTCGACACCCAGAGCCGGCCGCCCGACGAGCATCTTGTTAGCGCGATCCCACAGGAAGATGCTTGCTCGTTCGGCGTTTAGTAGGCGAGTCGAAGTCTCGGCCATTGTGCGGAGCAACTCCTCCATCTTCAAGGTGCGGTTCCACTGTGCTGCGATGTCGAGAATGGCTTTTAGACGCTGGATCCTTGATCGATCTCGCTCGCGCTCCTCGACGAGACTTTGTGCTAGCGAGATTTCCTCGCTGAATCGCTCCAGCAGCGTGGCTGTTTTCGGATTCGGAGCGTTGTCGAAAAAACTTACGAGCAACAAATCCGCATGTCCAGGAACCGTTGCCACCAGCCACTGGCCGGACGTAGCGATGCCACCACGATCCAGCACCTCGGCCAGCAACTCCGTTGGGAGCGGCTTCTTCAGCCCCGCTTGCGATACAATGGCCCACTCACCCTTGTCGCTACGAACGACCGCGAGACTCTGACAATTCATTTCACTAGCGACGAACGGCAGCGTGATCGCCCACAACTCGGCAACGTCACGCGAATTGAGGGCAGCTTGTAGAAAGGCTGGCTTCGGTGGCATTTCAACGCTTGCTCCAGAGTTTCGGCTTGGCGATCCTGAAAATGAGACCTCGCCGCCGGAAATCAATAGTATCAAAATGACGACGACGCGACAGCTCGTCGTCAGATCGACGATAGGCCCCCAACGCGGTGATTTCGGCTCGAGGCTCATAGTCGAATCGAGACTGACCCGATATCTTGGGGATTCGCGTGTATTTACACAAAGAACCAAATTGGTGACCAGCAACCAAGGAGATAGACAATGGGTCTGTTTGATGGCAAGAAGGGTTTGATTCTCGGGGTCGCCAACGACCGTTCTATCGCCTGGGCGATCGCAAAGGAGATCATGGAGCAAGGTGGCGAGTGCGGTTTCACACACCTGCCGGATAAGCCAGATGACGCTAAGAAAAAGAGCCGTGGTCGCGTTGCGAAGTGTACGGACGATTATGCGGCGGCCAAGTTTCTTGTCCCGCTGGATGTTTGCAGCGACGAGAATATCGCCGAAGTCATGCAGATCACTGCTGACACGTTCGGCAAGATCGACTTCCTGCTACATTCCATCGCTTTCGCCACCCTAGAAGATCTTCGCAAGGACACCGTCGAGACGAGTCGCGAGGGTTTCAAACTCGCGATGGAGATCAGTGCTTACAGCTTGCTGGCTGTGGCGAACGCCGCGAAGGACATCATGAGCCCGCGGTCGTCCATTGTGACGATGACGTACTTTGGCGGCGAACGGTGTGTGCCAGGCTATAACGTCATGGGAGTTTGCAAGGCGGCTTTGGATGCTTCGATGCGCTACGCGGCCTTCGATCTCGGGCCACGCGGTATTCGGGTCAACGCGTTAAGCGCGGGCCCGCTCAAGACACTCGCCAGTTCAGCTGTCGGTTCGAGGGGGATGGAAGCACTGTACGAACAGATGTCTCCCATCGGTCGAAATATCACGCACGAAGAGGTCGGCCGTACGGGTGCCTTCTTGCTATCCGATATGTCCGACGGGATTACGGGCGAGATCATGCATGTCGACGGCGGCTACAACATGATGGGGTCGCCGGGTCGGCTGCTCGACAAGATCGAAGCTGCGAAGTAACTCGCCTGCGCAGAGTCTCATGATGTCCGACCCACCGACGCGAATTGCCATCGCCGTTGTGGAACGCCACGGCCAGTTCTTGGTCGGAGAGCGTCCAGCGGGAAAACCTCTTGCAGGGTACGCTGAATTCCCCGGTGGACGCGTCGAAGCCGGTGAGACGCCCGAGCAAGCAGCCGTTCGCGAATGCTTCGAGGAAACCGGCCTGCGTGTCGCAGTCGTCGGCCGTTACGACGACCGAGAACATGACTATACGCACGGCCATCTGCATCTATGCTTCTTCGCTTGCCAAGCTGCCGAAGCGAACGTCGAGCCGCTATTTCCGTTTCGTTGGGTGTCGCGAGCCGACCTCAAAATGCTCGATTTCCCTGCGGCTAATCAGGCCCTCTTGAGCGTGCTCGCCGCTGACGAGACCACGGAGTAGCAGATTAGAGAATGGCGTCGGGGGCGGTATTGCCAAGATCCATCGTCGCTCCCAGCGCCATGGTCGCGAGCGTGAAGCCGTTCATCAGCCAGGAGCCCGTTCCGGTCCAAGTCGCCAGCAAACAGATCGCACTCACCAACGCCAGGCACGCAAAGAAAAAACGCTCGTAACGCACTTGGTTATCCGCACGCTGTCCAAGCCGAGCAATCACGACGCTGAGAATTGCTGCTGCTTGCACGACTAACGCGACACAAAAGAAAGCGCTATCTTGATTGTCAGCCCACATCCTTGCTGGCTCCTGTTGGCGGTGAATGCGGCGAGAGTGTACCGCGATAAACACCATCAGGGAATGCGAACTTTGTGCCAATCTCCTTACATCACGCGAGAATCTACGGAATGGCCGAAAAACCTTGATTTGTCAGGGATTTCCCCTCGAATGGACATCACCGAAACTCTGCAAATGTTACAAACCGACTTCCGGCAAAGAGCTAGCGTCGCCATCAATTGTTACTTCAACAGTCGCTGTAACTCGCCGTCGAGTTCCGCAGAATGAATATTGCGGCGAACGACTTGTCCCGTCTTGTCGATCAGCAGCATCGTCGGCACGGTCATGATGCCGAGTTCGTTAGCGAGACGGCTGTCGAGACCGCCGGACTCGTAGAGCTGAGGCCACGACAGTGAAGTTACGCGGAGGAAGTCGGTTAGTAATTTCGCGTCGCTGTCGAGATTGATGCCGATGGGAGCAAAGCCCTTCGACCCATAGCGAGCCTGCAACGCCTTGATCTCTTTCAAATCCTCCTTGCAGGGCTCGCACCACGTTGCCCAATAGTGGACCAGGACCACTTGGCCGCGATAGGAGCTGAGATCGAGCGAACGACCATCGTGAGTCTTACCGCGGAGTTCGAGGCTGCGCCCCACACACTCCAAGCGTCGCTTCGCTCCAGCCGCTTTCGATGCCATCGGGCTCGCCGAGAAGTCGCTAATGACTTGGCTGTACCACTTGGCGGCTTCCGCCTCTTGGCCGGCGAATTCGTGAGCGATGGCGAGTTGGAGCATCGCCTCGGGAGCCGAATCGCTCTTGGCGTAGTCCTTGGAGAAACCCTCGAGATCTTTGAGCCATTGCTCTTGGATCTTGGCAAAATCGGCATTAGGAGCCTGAAGTTTCTGGCCATACTCAGCCGTCAGATACTGAAACTTTACATAAGGAACAAGCTCGGTCATGTCCTTGTTAGCGGCGAGTTCTTCCACGACTTTTTTCAGGCGATCGATGCCGTCGGGGTAATCACCCGATTGGATCGCCGCGCTGACGCTGTCCGCGAACTGTCGTGTCCAAGTTGCTCGTTCGTCGGCAGAGGAAGCTTGTGAGGCGATCTTTTCGAGCATATCCGCACGGCTTCGGTTGAGCTTCGCGATCGCGGTCGTGTTAGCTGTTTCAGAAAGCTGCTTGTCGATCTTCTCGAGCTCTCCAAGCAGCGATTGCATCGCGCCGCTCACATTTGCGACATTGCCTTCGATCACGTCAGGTGCGCGATTGACTGAGGTGTAGAAGAACCCAGCCGACGCTTCACTTTTAGGCAGGTCGATGACTCGCCAGCCTTCTCCGACGCGAACGAGTGTGCCGATCGAGACTTGGCTGTGCGTTCCGTTGGTATCCAGGATGGCGGCAGCATTGTCGTAGGCAACCAGATCATTCGTCGCACCATCCGCACCCGCAGGAATTACACCAGGACGAGTCCCGCCAAATTGCAGCCATTTGGATTCACTCGTTACCATTGCTTGCGACTTAGCGAGAGCGGCGATTCCTTCCTCTGCGGCCTTGATTCGGCTCGCAAGATCTGACTCCAGGCTTTTCCCCGCGCCAAGCTGAGTCAGCTCTGAACTTGTGAGCAACAGTCGCCTGAATCTGCCTGGATCACGCTCTCGCAGTGCCGCGATGACCTCGGCTGTGGTCTCTTCCGGCGAGATCATTTTCCAGCTGTCGATGACGCCATCTTCGTTCTTATCGAGCCCCCAGCGAGTGCCGCTCGTCCCGAGCCAACGATACTGGTCCGCCTTGCCATTGAAATTGGCGTCGACGTCCCGATAGACCTCGATGCCGTCTTTGAAATAGCTCCACTGATCGAGTTTCTTATCGTTGTTCGTGTCGAGAAAGCGGCGGAGCATTTGGCCGGTTTCCTCGCGAATGATCCATCCGGAGCCAAGTTCACTTGCCGCTTCGATCCTGCATTTTGCAGCGATTTCGGCGGAGGGGATATCGTAGTCGGCGTCCGCCTGAATCGGCTTCAGCGCCAACGCCTGCTCTACCGTTGGGGAGGCTAACAAGTTGGCTGGCGAAAACGCGAGTACGGCGGTCGCCACAGCGACACGATGGACATTCGTGAGCATTAACCTATCCTCCGAGAAACGCGGGCAACGTCTATCAATAACGGTGCTATATCGAAGCTTCTCTTCGGCCAATTTCGCGGTGTCTCGCCAGTAAAAATAGGAAGAGTTTTCCGATTGTAGTGGCTCTGTGCTAGGATTATCGTCCCAATCTATCGGTTCCGACGCACGCCGTCCTAAGCCGCATTTCTCATCAGTTGTAGGCCGGATCGAAGCAAACGCCGCATCTGCCGGAACTTCGGTCGCAGTTGTCGAGTGGATTTACGAGACACCACGATTTCAAGCTATTTGCGTTTGCGAAGCTCCGGCAAGGGGTTGCGACCTTCGCGGTCCGGCCTACGATGAGAAATGCGGGCTAAGCAGCTTTCTCTAGCCGGATTTAGCAACAAATGCTGTTGTTCACCGTGAGTGGCTGCCGATGTTCTGATCTCGCGATTAACTTGTGATTTTGGGTGTTGTGCCGGTTTGACAGCGACGCGAGTGTGCCTAGAATAAGCCACTCGTGAAATGCTTTGCCAGCATTAATTTCTGGCTCAAAGTAACGCGGGCGTGTAGCTCAGTTGGTTAGAGCGCGTCGCTGATAACGACGAGGTCCCAGATTCGAATTCTGGCACGCCCACTGGAGGAAATGACGAAGTCCGAATGACCAATGACCAAGCTGAAATGAAACCTGGTCATTGGTCATTCGGACTTGGGACTTTCAAGCTGGGGATGTAGCTCAATTGGGAGAGCACCGGCTTTGCAAGCCGGGGGTTGAGGGTTCGAGCCCCTTCATCTCCACTGGTCTTCGGACCTGGAAAAAACAGGATAAACGACAACTCTTAAAAACTAAGTCGTCCCTGTTGACAGGTCCAAGGGTCGCCACTAAATTCGTGGTTTCCCAATGAGGGAACCTTAGCAGTAAGGAACTCAACTCTCCTTTGCTTCACTCCGAAGCGAGCTCTGAGAGTTAAGCTCCTGTCCGCTAGGGCAGACGGCGGACATCACTGTTGGTCATGTTCGCCAAATGATCTTTGACAATTTGGTTGTAAAGGTAGATGGCATCTTCGCGAGAGCGAGGTTTGCTTGGCGGACGAGAGTCTGCTTGGCCGATCGAGTTCTCGCAAGAAAAGAAGTTCTTAGTTAGCGTAAAGACGAAAAGATCAAAATCGTTACTGGATCTGTAGTGATCCACTGATCTGTAGACGAGAGTCTTGGATTTAAGTGGTCAAGCTACTAAGGGCGCACGGGGGATGTCTTGGTATCGGAAGGCGATGAAGGGCGTGGAAGTCTGCGAAAAGCCCGGGGAAGTTGACAAACGAGCGTTGATCCCGGGATTCCTGAATTGTTCCTGCGTTGAATACATAGGCGCGTGGAGGCTAACCTGGTGAACTGAAACATCTTAGTAACCAGTGGAATAGAAAGAAAAATCGATTCCGTCAGTAGCGGCGAGCGAAAGCGGAATAGCCCAAACTTCGGGGGTTTTCCCCTGGAGGGTTGTAGGGTCCTTTACATGAGAGTTACAAAACCACCTGTTAGCAGAAGCTTTTGGAAAGTTGTACCACAGAGGGTGACAGTCCCGTACGCGACAGCAGTGTGGACTCTCAAAGGATACCTGAGTAGGTCGGGTCACGTGGAACCCCGACTGAATCTACGGGGACCATCCCGTAAGGCTAAATACTCTCCGATGACCGATAGTAAACTCAGTAGCGCGAGTGAAAGATGAGAAGAACCCCTGTTAGGGGAGGAATGTGAACCTGAAACCGTGTGCCTACAAGCGGTCGGAGCACTATGCCAGTTTACTGGAATGTGTGACGGCGTGCCTTTTGCATAATGATCCGGCGAGTTACCGTTTACGGCTTGGTTAAGTCCTTCCGGGACGAAGCCATAGGGAAACCGAGTGTTAATAGCGCGAATATGTCGTAGGTGGTAGACGCGAAACTGCGTGATCTACCCATGAGCAGGTTGAAGCGCGGGTTAAACTGCGTGGAGGACCGAACCCACTTGGGTTGAAAACCGAGGGGATGACTTGTGGGGAGGAGTGAAAGTCTAATCAAACGCAGAGATAGCTCGTTCTCTCCGAAATAGCTTCAGGGCTAGCCTTGTGCCACTATGCATCGGGGGTAGAGATACTGAATCGGATGGGGGCTCTTTCCAGGGTACCCCACTGAACCAAACTCCGAATACCGATGTAACTATCACGGGAGTCAGTCTACGTGGGATAAGCTGCGTGGTCGAGAGGGAAACAACCCAGATCGTCGGCTAAGGGCCCAAAGTCATGCTCAGTCACTAAGGAAGTTGAATTGCTGAGACAGCCAGGATGTTGGCTTAGAAGCAGCCACCATTTAAAAAGTGCGTAACAGCTTACTGGTCGAGCAGTTCTGCGCCAATAATGAACGGGAGTAAGCATGACCCCGAAGCCACGGGCTTGAACGACGATCCGTTTCGGATCAACGGTTGGTCATTGGTCATTGGGATTTGGACATTGGGACGGTGGTCCCAATGACCAGGCACCTATGACCAATGAGCAACGCAGATGGTCTGAGACGGATCGTCGCCAAGCGGTAGGAGAGCGCTGTACATCAGATACGAGTCGTACCGTAAGGAGCGATGTTGGGGTGTACAGGTGATTATGCCGGAATGAGTAACGATAAAGCAGGTGAGAATCCTGCTCGCCGAAAGCCTAAGGTTTCCTGGGGAAGGCAAATCCGCCCAGGGTTAGCCGGTGCCTTAGTCAAGGCCGAAAGGCGTAGACGATGGACAGCAGGTTAATATTCCTGCGCCACCTCTGCACTATACCGATGGAGGGACGGCATCCAGAAAGAGAGCGGTACGAATAGAAATGTCCGTGCAGCAGACTGAGATGGCGGGATAGGTAAATCCGCCCGCGGAATTCAAGGTCTGAGGCCGAGAGCGCTTAAGTTCTCGAAGTCTTTGGAAGGATGTCCAAGAAAATCTTCTAGGTGTGTATGTGACCGTACTAAAACTGACACAGGTAGGCGAGACGAGTAGTCTAAGGCGCTCGGGAGAACGGTGGTTAAGGAACTCTGCAAAATGACCCCGTAAGTTCGCGATAAGGGGTGCCGTTGGAGGTTCACGCTTCCGGCGGCCACAGTAAATCGGCTCCAACGACTGTTTATCAAAAACACAGGTCTCTGCTAACTCGTAAGAGGATGTATAGAGACTGACGCCTGCCCGGTGCCGGTAGGTTAAGGAAGGCGGTTAGCTCTTCGGAGTGAAGCTGGCAACCGAAGCCCCGGTAAACGGCGGCCGTAACTATGACGGTCCTAAGGTAGCGAAGTTCCTTGTCGGGTAAGTTCCGACCTGCATGAATGGCGTAACGACTGAAGCACTGTCTCAACCAGTGACCCGGTGAAATTGTAGTCGTGGTGAAGATGCCACGTACCCGCGGTTAGACGGAAAGACCCCGTGAACCTTTACTGCAGGCTGATATTGGGCTGAGGTCTATTATGTGTAGGATAGGTGGGAGGCTATGAACCGGCGACGCCAGTCGTTGGGGAGCCATCCTTGAAATACCACCCTTGATATACTTTAGTTCTAACGTTGATCCCGTGAATCCGGGCAACGGACAGTGTCAGTTGGGCAGTTTGACTGGGGCGGTCTCCTCCCAAAATGTAACGGAGGAGTGCAAAGGTACACTCAGCCTGATTGGTAACCAGGCAAAGAGCGCAATGGTAGAAGTGTGCTTAACTGCGAGACTTATCAGTCGAGCAGATGCGAAAGCAGGTCATAGTGATCCGGTAATTCCGAATGGAAGGGTTATCGCTCATCAGATAAAAGGTACTCCGGGGATAACAGGCTTATCGCTCCCGAGCGTCCATAGCGGCGGAGCGGTTTGGCACCTCGATGTCGGCTCATCACATCCTGGGGGTGAAGAAGCTCCCAAGGGTTCGGCTGTTCGCCGATGAAAGTGGTACGTGAGCTGGGTTCAGACCGTCGTGAGACAGGTCGGTCCCTATCTGCCGTGGGCGTTCGAAACTTGAGGGGATTCTTCTTTAGTACGAGAGGATTTGGAAGGACGAACCTCTGGTGTTCCAGTTGTCGCGCTAGCGGCATGGCTGGATAGCTATGTTCGGAAAGGATAAACGCTGAAAGCATCTAAGCGTGAAGCCCCCCCCGAGATTAGGTTTCGTACGTGCTTGACACGAGAGCCCCCTTGAAGACGACGAGGTTGATAGGCTGGATGTGTAAGCTCAGCAATGGGTTTAGCTAACCAGTACTAACGGGCGAACGCTTGACCACTTATATCCAGTACTCTTGATATTTGGTCTTTGCGTGAGATGTTTTGAAGATTCGGGACATCGCAATTAAGATCGTCTAACAACACCATCTACTAATACAACCGATGAGCTTGCCGGAGCGAATAGGTCCGGCAAGTTCCTCGCGGTGAACATATCGAAGGGGTCACACCTGTTCCCATCCCGAACACAGAAGTTAAGCCTTTCGAGCCGATGATAGTGCCCACAAGCGTGAAAGTAGGTATCGCCGCGTTATTTAAACATCAAAGCCCTCGTGAAACTCACGAGGGCTTTTTTATTTCCCGGAGCCGCTGAATCGACCCTCGAAGAATGACACAGCGGGAAACTCAAGCAACGAAAATGAAGAAGTCGATTCCAATTTGCAGCCAGCTTCCGCGCGGCCTGGCCCGAAGGCTTGGCAAGGTGGCCGATCAGGAGCTGGCCGAAGAGTTCGGGTTAGGCGTCGAGTGCATTCGCAGGGAGCGCGCGTTGCGAGGCATTCCGGACGTATCGAGGCTGGACTGGGGAAAAGAGCAGACGGCATTGTTGGGAACCGCATCGGACGAGGACGTAGCGAGACAGCTAGGGCTCACCAAGACGGCCGTGTTTAACCAACGAAAGAGGCGTGGCATCACCCCGTTTGGAGAATCGAAAGAGCAGAAGCGGCACAAGTGGACTGCCGGACAACTTCGCTGGCTCGGCAAGAAATCGGATCGAGAGATCGGCGCAAAGCTGGGCATCTCGGAGTCGACTGTTGGGTGGAAGCGTCGGTCACTGGGAATCTCAAGCGCTGGCAAGAGCAAGTCGACACGCGAGTGGACCAAGAAGGAAACAGCGATGCTTGGTAAGATGCCGGATACAGAAGTGGCCAAGGCGCTTGGCTTGCATCGCCATCAGGTCGCCATCAAGCGGCTTGAGTTGGGAATCGCTAACTTTGTGCTGAAACGCGATTCCGATCGGTGGACAACGGAAATTGTTGCTAGGCTGGGCAACGAGCCGGATGGCACGATTGCAAGCGAACTGGGTGTCGCGCGGGCGGTTGTTGTTGCCTACCGGCAACGGCATGGCATCACTTTGGCTGCGGGGAGACGAGGCAAGCAAGGTGCCTGGTCGCCGAAGTTTGTCGCGAAACTCGGCGAAGTTCCGGATTCCCAGTTGGCCCGCGAAATGGGGATTTCCAGACAGGCTGTGGCGCAGCGCCGAAGAAGCCTCGGAATTCCCGCGTCTCGGGAAACTGAACGCTGAAGACCCGTGAGAGCGGCGGAGGCACCGATCCCGTTACAGAAACGCCACCGCTGCGCCTCGCTGGTTGCTAAGTACCGATTCGCGTCTGGCATCGCCTTCGGAGTCTCGCATGCCAGCGGCCGGGGTGCCCGAAGAAACCCTAGGCCTGTAACTCGTGGAAAGTCATGCTCGGGCCACACTCCTGACATCGACCTGCCGCCCGCATCAATGCAGCCATTATACTTCGTTCCTGCTGGCTGTGAGAGCGTGATCGTCATCATCATCATCATCATCATCAGAACTCCTGACCCGGCAGAAATACGGTGAAGCATAATTCGTGGTCGTCCTGAATTCGTGGGAGCACATCGTCTGGCCCC
>CAUJKL010000427.1 GCA_963204995.1 Planctomycetota bacterium
TGGAGGCTTGCCGTGTTCCTCACCACGAGGCAATTCTGCCGGGGTCGCCCATGCGAGAAAGACGCACCGTGGTAAATACAGGGAATCGACCCTGTCGCGACAACGGGGAGGGAGAGGGACGCCTCTCCCTTACCCACTAAATGTTCCAAATGAGCGGCATTGGGGGAAGGTTTCGCTACTTTGGTATCGTGTGCAATCGGACGACATCGATAGTGGCGTGCCGGTGATGAAGTGGCGACGGTCGGTAGCCAAGAGGACAAGTCGGACCAGACGGTCTCGGTCAACGATTTGCTTCCTCCTCGTGTTGAAACGGACACCAAATGACCGCAAATCTTGGGTCCGCAGCAGTGCCGTACGCTGTTATGCACCAGGGCATTAGACCAACCTGTTGCTGCGCCAACACCCGCTCTGTTAGCTTTTCGTCTCGCAGATCCCATTCCACTGTTCGAGCGGGCTTGTGGTCATTTTTCGAGGCGATCACAACGAATCGCTCGTTTGCTTCGGATTCATATGCGGTGAGTTGGTCGAGACTCCACCCCTTGGACTCGATCTGCTTGGTGAATTCCGACATATCTTCCCGGGATAAACCCAATGAAAAGGTCATCGACCTCCGGTCGCTGTCAGTCGTGATGATGTAGCGAGATTCGCCAGGAATTTGGCAAGGAGTAATGGCGGACACGGTGTATCCTTCGTTGATTACACGATCGGCTTGTGTGACGATCTCTTCCGAAGGCCCGTGATAGAGGATGTAGCCTTGGTCATCTTTGATCCACAGTCGAGTCCGATGGATGTGCCCGCAATCTAAATAACGCCAATCCCAAACCGGACGAAAGCCACGATCTCGCATTTCAACCCAGTCTTGGTTGATCACCGCAAAGTCGTCATCCGGCATCCGGTGCCGGAGTTCAAAGAGAGGGTGGTCAACTGTTTTGACGGCGATTCCCGAAAACCACGTCGTAACGCCGAACACTCGTGCATCGAGCCAGTGAAGCCGGAAGCCATCCGCGTCATTCTTCAACCAAGCGTCGAACTGTTGACCGGTGAGGCCGTGGCAGGCGACGAAGTCCGTAGCGGCTTCGGTCGCCGCCACCGTGGTCGCGGGTGGAGGTTGTGTTAGGTCGGGGGCGGAGGCAGGTCGCACGTCGCCTGCCGCATGGAAGACGACAGGCAACACGAGTCGGAAACCAGTGACTCTTCCTCGTTCTAAGGGTGTGGCAGCATGGCGGTTGGCAGCATAAACGTCCTGATGAAAGTCATACCAACACCCGCCCCGAAAGATACGACTCGCCCCGGTTGATGGGCCAAGCGGATCAACGGCCGGCTGATGGCGAAACTGCTCGTAATATCTGGGATCCCAACGATCGTGGCACCACTCCCAGACATTGCCGTGCATGTCGAACAGGCCGAACGGATTGGATTTCAGTTCACCGACGGCATGCGGGCGTTTACCTTCGTTCCGACCGAACCAGGCGGCGTGTCGTAATAAGGCCGTTCCATTGCCAGTCCAGAATTCGGTCTGTGTTCCGGCTCGGCAAGCGAACTCCCATTGGGCCTCAGTGGGCAAACGGTAACCGCCTCGTGACGGGAGATGCTCGATCCCCACATTCGCAAAATAGACGGCTTCCAATCGCTCTCGCATACTGAGCCTGTCACAGAAACGAGTCGCCTCAATCCAGCTGACCCATTCAACGGGAAAATCCTTGGTTGGAATCCCGGCCACTGCGGCGTTGCCGGCACCTTCCGCCGAGTAGTACGCCGAAGATTCTCCAATTACCGTTTGATATTGTTCCTGTGTAACCTCTGTTAGTCCCAGGTAGAACGGCTGCGTGAGAGTGGTGCGGTGCAAGGGGGCTTGGCTCGTAAAGAAGTCAGGTTCGATTCCGTTGTATGATCCGCCATCTAAGCCCAATTCCCGAAGAACCTGGGCGACGTCGTCCTCCGTACTTCCCATGAGAAACTCTCCCGGCGGGATAAGGCGGAACTTCATGCCAAGGGAGTTGGTGCGTTCGATGGGTACTCCAAGGTAGTTAGCCCAGGCCGCCTGATGCTGCTGCGCCTGCGCGGCATCGAACGGCGCGATCGCGGCGGGCGGAGCGTCTGCTGGCCAGCCGTACCAGCCAAGGTCTGAGTTAGGAGTTTGGGATTCCGTGTTCGACGAAGGCGGGGAAGTCGAGGCCAGAGGTTTCGCGATTCTCGTTTCTGAGTTGTTTGGTTTCGTGACGCGACCGAAGTCGTTCACGAGCATGCTGGCCAAAATCGCGATGCCGATCACCGTCGCGACGATCGCTGTGCGCAAGCGTAGACGAGTCACTCCGTGACTCGAACGGTTCCGGTCACGGAGTGACCGGTCTACTTTGGCGGGTTCCTGGGACGGACTTGAGTCATGGAACGACTCGGCTACATCGGACTGGTAACGGGCGAGGAGGTCGGCGACTTCCTTGGCGGATTGAAAGCGATCATGCGGCTGCTTGGCATGTAACTTGGCGACGATCGCGACCAACCAGTCCGGAATTTCGGGCAGTATCTCTTGCAGAGGACGGGGGGTGTCATCGGACACGCGACGCAGGACCGCGACCGTGGTGGGAGCACGAAACGGTGGACGACCGCAGGCCATCTGATACAGCACACTGCCAAAGCTGAACAAGTCGGCACGATGATCGAGGTTCTGCCCTTGGGCCTGTTCGGGTGCCATGTACATCGGTGTCCCGCAAACATTACCCGTACGCGTCATGCTGGCGTCGTCGACCGCCCGCGCGAGACCGAAATCGGTAATCTTCACTTTTTGCTCCGCTCCTTGCTCCAACAGGATGTTGGCCGGCTTGATGTCGCGATGGATGATCCCCATCGCGTGGGCGGCAGCCAGACCGTTGGCGATCTGTCGACCGATATGTAGGACTTCGGAGACTTCCAAGGGTCCGACTTCGTCCATCTTTTGTTGCAGCGTTTGACCGTCGATGTACTCCATCACCAGATAGGGAAGCGGCTGCTCGTCGACGCTGTAAACTTGCACGACGTTTTCGTGCCGAATTGCGGCCGAGGCGCGGGCTTCACGGAGAAACCGCTTACGGGGAGGCGACGTCGCGGCCATCTCGGGATTCAGCACCTTGATGGCGACCAGCCGATGCAGCTTCTCGTCGAACGCTTTCATAACAATCCCGAACCCGCCCTGACCGAGCACTTGCAGGACTTCGTAATGAGCGAGTGCGCCGAGCGAACTGGGCTTTGTTGAGGTACGGAGAAAACTGAGCGAGATCGGATCGTCACCTTCAGAATCGTTGCCACGCTGTTCGCCGGCGCGGGGTGCGAAATCGAGCGTCCGATCGCTTTCCTCAGGTCGATGGGCGACGACCGGAATGTCGAGGAACGAGCCAGCGGCTGCATGCGACTCCAGCAGCGTTTCGACTTGCCTCCGCAGATCCTGGCGATCCGCACAGGCTTTGTCGAGATAGGCTCGCCGCTCGCCCGAGTCCTGGATTTCCAAAGCTGCTTCGAATATGGCCCGTTCGTTCATGCGCGGAGACCTCACATCGCCAATGTATGCCAGACAGTAATCCCGCTACAGATCAATGCGTCGTCCTACCAAAAGCCCGCCACAAAATTATTCACCAGCGTCAAAACCTTTGATTTCGCGATGGAGCCAAGCGCGGGCGTAGCTCCAAACGCGTTCGGTCGTACGCGGCGAGATGTCTAAAATATCCGCCGCTTCGGTAACCGTGAGGCCGGCAAAATATCGAAGCTGGACCAATTCCGCAGCAGTCCCATCTACCTGCTTCAATTTATCTAACGCGGCATCCAGGGCCAGCAGATCTTCTCGTGGTGGTTGGTCCACTATCGGCACGCCGTCTAGTTCCATTCGCGCTCGATCCCCGCCATGCTTGAAGCGTTTTTTACGTCGCGCATTATCGATCAGAATCCGTCGCATCGCCTCCGCCGCCGCACCAAAGAAATACGCTCGGTTGTTCCAGTCTCTGGCCTGATCGGTGTTCACCAGCCGCAGATAGGCCTCGTGGACCAGCGCCGTCGGTTGGAGTGTCTGACCCGGTTTCTCTTGCGTCAACTTCGCCGCCGCCAGCTTTCGCAATTCCTCATAAACCAACGGCAGCAGCTGCTCCGCCGCCGACGAATCACCGGATTCGATTTGCGACAGGATGCGGGTGATGTCACTCATCGCCACATTGTAGTTCATGCCAACCGAAAATATAGATCCGCCTGAAGGCCAGCCATGAACTGCTGACGTAATTCATGTCACGACAGAAA
The DNA here is from genome assembly GCA_963204995.1 of Planctomycetota bacterium. Taxonomy (GTDB): domain Bacteria; phylum Planctomycetota; class Planctomycetia; order Pirellulales; family Pirellulaceae. Next base: position 4,258 of record CAUJKL010000427.1, read on the forward strand.
GACGTGAATATCAGGCCAATGTGGTGACCCGCGCCAAAGTTCCAATCGATCCGCCGAGTCGAAGCCTCAATCCGCGAGACGACCTTTCATCACAACTACATTTGCACCGTTCGCTGCGACTGGAACCTTGAATCGAAATCGTCCGACGCTATCGGCCTGGATCTGAGATCGACGTGTGGCGCGCAACTCGGACAACTCCTTGATGCGGGCGACTTGCATCGGATCGAAACCCGGCTGACGAGTCACGATTCGTTTACCGGCCTGTTCGATGGCCGCTCGGATCTCCTCGTCCTTTGTCGTTTGGTGCAACTGATACGCCGCTCCGACAACCGACTCCGGAAGATCGGCGAAAGTAGCCGCTTGCTTCACGGCGGCAAGCTGCACCACCGGATCCTGGTCGGAAAACCCAGCCAGCAACTGCGCCACCTGCGCGTCGTTGGGGCGAAGCAGCTTCGACGCGGCAGGAGGTCGTTCGCGTAATTCGCGACCGAGGTGAAAGTAGGAATTGTGGTCCTTGTCGAACTGATACACTCCCAGTCGATGTTCGTGCCGCCGCCGGAATTCTCCGTGGTCAGCGTCGTCTCGGTGCTGTACTCGCGGTCGTCCACCGTCACGAGATCGAACAAGAAAAGGTGTCAGGAACCGTTTATTGGGTTCTGGGGCTGAGGCCAGAGTAGAGGGGCGTTCTAATTTGTCGGGAATCGAGGAGACGTAACGTTCGCCGTAGACGGCTGGATGGGCCTGGACTGTCGCGCCACTGCTTGCAAGCAGTGGCACATTGCCAAGAACTTTGACGTGACAATTTTGAAACTCAGGTAAAGTGATATCGCGATGAGCGCTGGACGACCAACTCAATCTAACGACAAGTATCCTCGGCAACGTAGGCTGTTGGTGGAACAGCTCGAGAGCCGGCGGTTGCTCGCTGGCGTTTGGCAGAACCCTCGCAATGCGTTGGATGTCGATGATTCGGGGATCGTGTCGCCGCTGGATGCGCTGCAGATCATTAACGACTTGGATGATAGCGGCAGCCGTCAACTGCCATTATCCAGGCCCACCGTGGCCGCATACCTTGATGTGAATGGCGACGACTGGGCTTCGCCAGTGGACGCGTTGATGGTCATCAATACGATCGAGGAGAATCGCCAGCCACTGGCAATTACGGCCAGTTTATCGCCGGATTCGGATCCGGATGGGAACGGCGTTGTGTTGCTGCCACAAGTGACGGTCGTTGGGCAGACATTGCCTGGCGCGAGTGTTCGATTGGAAGTTGTGTCCAGCTTGGAGAGTTCCGGTCTTGGAGAGACCGGGCTACGAACGGCGGACGCGAGCGGACGCTTTCAATTTACTGCCGACCTGTCACCCGGATTGAATACGCTGCGCGTCGAAGTGAGCAATGTACTCGGCGAGTCCTTGGCAGTGGAACGTACTGTGCGACACGGGGATGTGATTCTGGGCTGGAATGCTTCGCTGCTGGGAGTGATTCGCGATTGGACGACGACTTCCAATGATCCGTATCCAAATCGGATCGTGACGGAGCGACCGCCGGTCGCCGCGCGGAATCTGGCGATGGTGCATGCGGCGATGTTCGACGCAGTGAACTCGATCGAACAAACGCATCAGCCGTATCATGTCGACATCGCCGCACCCGCGGGCGCGTCACCGGTCGCTGCCGCTGCTGCCGCGGCACATCGAGTCGCCTCGGAGCTTTACCAGGAACCGGATGAACTGGCCGTTTTCAATGCGGCCCTGGCCGAAGCATTGGCCACCGTCCCGGACGGTCCCGCTGAAACAGATGGCGTGGCACTGGGACGGCAAGTCGCGGACGCCATGCTCGCCTTACGCAGCACGGATGGAGCGAGCGCCGACGTAGCGTATACGCCGGGTATCGACCCGGGAGACTGGAATCGCACCTTCCCCGACTTTGTCCCGCCGCTGCTGACGCAGTGGCCCGACGTCGTTCCCTTTGCCATGACCAGCGGCTCGCAGTTTCGACCGGCGGCACCACCGACACTAGACAGTGCCGAGTATGCGGCAGCCGTGGACGAGGTGATGCAGCTTGGCCGCTTTGACAGCCCGGCACGAACCGCCGAGCAAACCGAGATAGCGATCTTCTGGGGTGATGGCGGCGGCACCGCGACGCCGCCAGGACGTTGGAATCAAATCGCGGCGGACGTGGCGTTGGAATACGGTAACACGTTGGCCGAGAATGCTCGTCTGTTCGCGCTGCTGAATATCGCCGAAGCCGACGCCGGCATCGCGGCCTGGGACGCCAAGTACGCTTACGAGTTGTGGCGCCCCATCGACGCCATTCGTCGGAGCGACACGGACGGCAACGACGCGACCGGTGTTGATCCAACCTGGACACCACTGATTATCACGCCGCCGTTTCCGACCTACACGTCCGGTCACAGCACGTTCAGCGGCGCGGCCGACGCCGTGCTGAGTTCGCTCGTCGGTTCGAATGTACATTTCACCACGCAGTCCGACGCGCACAGCAGCTTCGCTCAGCGACCACTTGCCCAACGGGACGTCGTCACACGTAGTTTCGACAGCTTTACCGAAGCCGCCGACGAAGCAGGCCGCAGCCGCATCTACGGCGGCATCCACTTCGAATTCGACAACACGGCTGGCCTTGACGCCGGCCGCGCTCTGGGAAGCTATATCGTCGCGAACTTCCTTGTGCCACGCTCCAATTCAGACTAACTGCAAGGAAGTGAAAGTGGAAAAGGAACTCTCTGTTAAGCGATTTGATGGTGCCCCCACGGTGTCGGTATCTTTGGGGCTGATTTGCACGAGTAAGAAATTGCTGTGCAGTCGCGTAGTAACGATCTAAGGAGTCGTCCGGATTCCATTTCCCTGTTGTACGTGTTCCCTGTTGTACGTGAGGCGTTCCAGCCTGACTCGGCATAGCATGTGTCAGGCTGGAAAGCCTGGACGTACTTTATTTCGGAACAATTCTTAAGTTCTAAGTCACAGATGGATTGTGTGAGAGTGCCCAGCGGTTACAGCGGGCTATCGTCCCATGATTTCGAACGCTTCGAGCACCTTACTACGGAACTTGCTGCCGAAGACCAGGACGATCAATTGTTCCATGATCTGACGTTCGTCACTCGTCAGAAACGCCTCGCCGCCACCCATCTCGGCAATCTCGATGAATTCGTCGAGTCGAGTGCCACGCCGACAAGTCACGGTGCTGACGATGCCGTTATGTTCGCGTTGAAAGTCTGATGCGATGCTCAGACACGTGCCATGATCTTGCGGGTGAGGTGGTGCGTCTCCAAACAGCAACAGCATCTTGCGAGCGTTGGGCCGAAACTGATTGTTATTAACGGACCAGCGCAAACCCTCCTGAACGGCTTCGGGTTCGTCGCCGCCGCCACCCGCGCTGATGCCGGCCAAAAAGCGATCGATCTCGGTGATGTCACTCGTTAATGGTAAACCTTCCACGACATAATCGTCACCGTTATCGCGATACGTGCAGATGCTGATGCGAGCCTTGGGCACCATCTTCAGCAACGTTCCGCCAATACGTTTGATCTGCTCTTTGACTTCGCGAATCTCGCCTCCCATGCTGCCCGTGCTGTCGAACGTAATCACGATATCTAGGCCGTTGCGGCGCAGGTTCTGGAGAAACCCGTCCCAACCGCCCCCGGCCATCGAGCCTCCTCCAACAGATACGGTGCCGAGATCGAACGAGCCCGAATCGCCGCCGCTCGTGGAGGGCGAAACGATCGCAATCTGCTCATCGGAAAACGTGTCGGTGGTCGGTTCGATCGGTGGTTCGACTTCGAGCATTTCGTCGAGCGACTCCGCCGACTCTTCGCTCTTGGGCTGCTCCTCTTGCGACAACTCTTCGTCTTGTGCGTCGCCCAGCTGCACGGAAGGGAGTTCACCGATCAGGACATCTTCCGCCAGCCCCTCGCCGCTCTGTCCACCGAACTTGATCAGGGCAAAGATCAAGATCAAGACGAGATGGAACACGAGCGAAGCGAGCCCGGAGATGGAATTCTCCCACCACGCATTGTGTTCGACCGGAAGTTCTACTTGCGGCTCGTTCGGATCCTCGGCTTTAGGAAGGCGGATCTCTCCCCGACAGTGCGGACACCGACCCGCTCCGCCGAGTTGATCGACCGAGATCGTAAACTGCTTTCCGCAGTGGACGCACGAGAGTTGCATATTTCCTGTTCCGCGAACGATGGCCCCCGCTCTTCATGCATTCTGTCGACATCCCCCCAGCAAAGCAAGTTGCCGCCAGCTGAGCCTGCGCTCGCAAGCGAGCCGCAAATCGTAGTCTGGGTACGGGAATTCAGAATAAATTAACGCTATTTCGTAAATAATATTGACACTGGCAAGTCGCGCGTTTAACCTGACCTTTCCTCAACTTCCACACACCTTAAATCTCCCGCCCATGTCATTCAACGCATCCGCGCAACCGCAACTGCTTAGCCGCTTGAACGAGCGCAGCGTGATGCGAGTGTTGCAAGACCACGGCCCCTGTTCGCGCGCCGATATGACACGCCGCATGAACACGAGTGCGCCGACGGTCTCGAAAGCCGTCGCGTCGCTCTTACGAGCCGGCTTGTTGGAAGAGTTCGATGTTAAAGAGAACGGGCGGGGACGGCCGGCGAAGCAGTTGCGGTTGGCCAATAAGACCGCTCAGGTACTCGGCTTGGTGATTGATGCTGCCGAGTGTCGCATCGTCGTCGCTGGCATGGACGGCGTATTGCTTCAAGACAGTGAGGTCGCATTTGAAACGCCAAAGTCGTATGAGCGTTTTCTACGAGAAGTTGTTCGTCACTCCCAACGATTGATCAATCGGCACGACGTCACGACTCTGGGACTAGGTATTAGCGTTCCGGGCTTGGTTGATTATCGCCAAGAGCTCGGCATGCTGTCGCCCAATGTCCCGATGACAAACGGACGCTCGCCGAGTCGTGACCTGAGCGAGCAGTTGGAGATCAAGTGTGTCGTGCTGCAAGAGACGCATGCTCTCTGCCTAGCCGAGCGTCGCTATGGAGCAGCTCAGGAGTTGGATGATTTCGGGATGCTCGACATCAGTACGGGGCTTGGATTGGGGATGATCAGTGGCGGGAGACTGCTGACCGGTCACAGCGGCCTGGCAGGCGAAATCGGACACATTCCGATTGAGGAAGGTGGACGGCTGTGCGGCTGTGGCGCGCGCGGCTGCTTGGAAACCGTGGCCAGCGACTCGGCACTGGCTTGGTTTGTCTCGGAACGAATTGGTCGTCGGATCGAGATTGACGAAATCGTCGAAGCCGTGGGGCGTGGCGAACTGTCGGTTCAGGATGAACTGGAAACCGTTTGTAAGAAACTAGCATTTGCACTTGCTACGGTCGTTAATCTCTTCAATCCGGCCGCGTTATTTGTCTACGGACGATTGTTCGAGTTGGAGGACAATCTCTTCGCCCGGGTTTGCGAAGAAGCACGTCGTCGCTCGCTGGGACCATCGTTCGCTGACTGCCAGTTGGTTCGGGCGCGCGGAAGTAAACGCCAGGGAGCTGTCGCAGGGATCATCGAATACCTGACCGATTCGTTGGTGCCCGATCTTCCCGTCGTAGCGGGCGGCGTCTTCCAGGACCGTGTTTCGTTGCGAGGAGATGGCAAAGGGCGAAGTTAGAGCCTTGCACGGTGTGATGTGCGCACGGCGCGCACATTTTTCCATGCGGATTGGGCCAGGCCGTGATCGTGGAGGCGGATTAGTCGTTGCAGGCTGGTCGCGACCCAGCCTCAGAACTCCTGATCCAGGAGCCGAGAACTCTGGGAGTCCGCGGATTCTCGACGAGGCAGCGGGAAAATGAGGTGATACCAAAATCCAATTCGTGGTCGTCCTGAATTCGTGGGAGCACATCGGCTGGCCCCACAAATAAAGGACGACCACGAATTGTGGTTCACGGTATTTTCCACCGGATCAGGAGTTCTGAGCCTACACAGCGGTTCGTAAAGCTCACGAGTCGGTTCCAAATCGTGACCGTTTGAGGAATCCAACGCTGAATTCCTAGAGCTACAGAATCTTAGCAGGCTGCTGCGGTCTGTCCGTACGCGCCAAATGTTCGCCAAAGTGATGCTCACCGGCGGGCAATCGAAAGGGTGGCGGTTGCACACTAGATTTAACCTAAGTAAACTCGATTGTGCTTATGGTGTTTGAGTGCATTAATTAGGTGATGCTAGTGAATGCTTGACGCAGGTGAGTTGTCGGTGCGAGAAACTACAGCGGCTCGCAGTTCAATCCGAGATGACCAACGGCGAGAAGGAAGGCGACTTATGAAACGACACGTATTAATGGTGGTCGCGACGGTGACCGCATTGCTCTTTAGCAGTTTGACTTTCGCTCAGGCAACCGATAACGAGTCGGCGGCTGCTCTTGAAAAGGCGCGAGCGGAACTAGCCGCGGTGGAAAAGGTCGTTGCCGAACAGACTGTGGCGGCAAAAGATGCCGAAGCCAAACTTCGCGAAGCTCGGCGGCATTTGCTCGCCGAGGAAGCTTGGGCGGCGCGTCAAGCTGCCGCTAGCGCGGAAGAGTCGAAGGCAATCGCCAATCAGGCTTTGGCATCGAAAACCGCACAGCTCAAAGCGGCCCAAGAGAAAGTTGCTGCGGCAATGAAGGCAGCCGAACTGGCGACCGCTGAGAAAGCCGCTGCCGAGAAGGCGCTGGAAGCCGTGCCGGAAGCGGAAACCGAGAAGCGGGCCGAGGCCACAAAGGTTCTGGAACAAAAGACGGCGGATGCCAAGAAGGCTGACGAAGCCGTTGCCGCGGCCAACCAAGCCACCGAAAAATCAGCTGCCGAAAAAGTCGCTGCGGAAGCGTCGGCTGCCGAGAAAAGCGCGGCGCTCACCAAGGCCCTCGATACCGCAGCATTGGCTCATGCCGCAGCGATTGGCGGCCTGAAGCCGATCACCAGTGATCAATGGGATTATGCCAAGGCTCGTCATCTGCTGTTTCGAGCCGGCTTTGGCGGCAGCCCCGAAGAAGTCCAGAAGCTGGTCGATATGGGGCCGCATCGGGCGGTCGATTATTTGGTCCAGTATCACCAGCACACGCCGGCCAGCATCGAGCCGGATCGGGATATCTACTCTTGGGAACGGCCACTGGCCTACGAGAGCCAACTGCATCTGGAAGCGCAGAATCGTTTGACGCAAGTGGACGGGAAACGCAACGTTGATCAACACGCGTCGATGGTCCGCTGGTGGGTGCGGCGTTTGTTGGAGTCGCCGCGACCGCTGGAAGAGAAGCTCGTCCTCTTCTGGCACGACCATTTCGCCTCCAGTTACCGGACTTTGGGCGAAGCACACTTGATGTATCAGCAGAACGAGCTCTTCCGCCGCTATGCCGACAACTTCGACGCCTTGCTACACGGCATCGTGCAAGACCCGGCGATGATCCGTTATCTGAACAACGACGATAATGTCCAAGGCAACAACAACGAGAACTTCGGGCGGGAACTGCTGGAGCTGTTCTCGTTGGGCGAGGAGAACTGTGCCGCACACGAACAAGACGGTTACACGGAGGTGGACGTGCGGGATGGAAACACGCGATCGTTGACCGGTGCCGGCTACGAGCACTACTCGGCGCAGTATCGGTTTGAACATGGCAAGCACGACGCCAGCCCCAAGACGCTGCTCGGCAAGACGGGCAACTGGGGAACTCACGAGGCGGTCGACATCATGCTCGAACATCCGGCGACGGCTCGCTATGTCACGAAGAAGCTCTGGCAATACTTCGTGTATTGGGAGCCGGAGCCCGAAGTACTCGATCAGTTGTCGTCCCTGCTGCGAGAGAACGAGTACCGGATTCGGCCGCTGCTCGAAAATATTTTCCTGTCGGAGCAGTTTTACAGCGACAAGGCCATGGCCAGTCATATCAAGAGCCCCGTCGAGTTGCTGGTGGGAACGGCCAAGGCATTGAAACTGCCCAAAGTGGACTACCAGAATGTTCGCTTTCTCCTGGCCAGCATGGGACAGAGCCTGTTCGATCCGCCGAGCGTGGCGGGCTGGGCCGACGGTCGCGATTGGATCAATACGAATTTGTTAATGGCTCGCTACACGGCAACGGCCGACATGGTCAAGAAAGAGAAGACGGACTTTGTGGCGTTGCTGAAGAACGACAAGTTCAACGATTCGGGCGAAGTCGTGGACCATTTCGCGCGACGTTGCTTGTCGACCAACTTAAGTCCTGAGAAACGACAATCGCTGATTGACTTTCTCGGCCCTTTGCCGCCCTCATCGGAATGGGCCAAGCAGACGAAGGAGATCAACGCCAAGCTCACCGCGTTGTTGGTTTTGCTGGTGAGCAGTCCCGAGTACCAGGTGAGCTGAATCGCGGTTTGGTGGCGTAAGCTTCCAGCTTGCGTGTCCCGTAATAAATCAATACCGGCAAGCAGGATGCTTTTTCCACTTTGACGATGCACTTCGAAGGAGACATCATGTCGAACATCAATTTCGCGACGCGGCGAGATATTCTCACGCACGGTTTGGGCCTGGTCGGCGTCGGCTCGGTGCTGCCGAATTTCTTGATTCGCTCGGCCCTGGCGGGACCACAAGCCGAATCGGACCAGCGTGTCGTCGTCATCTTGCAACTGGACGGCGGCAACGATTCTTTGAACACGGTCATTCCTTACGGACATAAGGAGTATCACGAGTATCGCAAGGAGGCGACTCGTATCCCGGAACAGGAGATTATCAAGCTCGACGAGGAGTTGGGTTTTCATCCCAACCTCACAGGCTGGAAGGAACTTCTGGATGAAGGCCTGATGGCCACCGTCCACGGCGTTGGCTATCCCAATCCAAACTTCAGCCATTTCGAGTCGACGAATATCTGGATGATGGGCGATACGCGAGGCCGGAAGCTGCCGTACGGTTGGGTTGGCCGGGCGTGCGATGCCGGATTTCCGAACAACCCGGATCCAAAACTGGCCGTCGCGGTCGGACCGAACAACGGCGCTGCCTTGGCACTGCGCGGTGCGCAGCATGCCGGCATCCTCGTCGATCAACCGGAATCGTTCGGCTACGGAGGTGCCGAGAACGATCAACAGGCTGCCGCCTACCGCAAGCTCAACGAAGCGGGTGCGCAAACCGCCGCAGGTGAACTCGAATGGGTCACGCGGACGGCGATCACCGCCAATTCCGCCGCTGACGAAATCAGTCAGTTGGGGAAAGCTTACAAGCCCAAGGTCGAGTATCCCGATACGCCTTACGCCCGCAACCTGCGCGCGATCGCCGGTCTGATCACGGGTGGCCTCTCGACACGCATCTATTGGACCACGCGCTCCGGTCGGCTGGAGTTCGACACGCACAGCAACCAGCGCCCGAAACATGACAACCTGTTGAAGGAGTTGGACGGAGCGTTGTCGGCCTTCTTCCGCGACCTCAAGCAGCAAGGCCAAGCCGACCGCGTGCTGTTGTTCACCATCAGCGAATTCGGTCGCACGGCCAAGGAGAACGGCAACAAGGGAACCGATCATGCGGCCGGTGCCGCTCAGTTCCTGTTTGGCCCCGGAGTCAAAGCGGGTTTCCACGGCAAGCATCCCGGCCTGGGCTCCGACGAGTTGTTGGCGACCGGCAGCAGTCTCAAGTTCGCTACTGACTTCCGCAGCGTCTATGCCACCGTACTGGAGAAATGGTTAGGCATCCCCAGCGAACCGGTGCTTGGCCAGCAGTGGCCGCTGGTTGATTGCATCGCGTGAGTTGATCGCTATTTCGGCTGAGATGAATCGGCGGACAGGAAGCGTGTCCAATTCACGGGCACGTCGTTTTGCTGAGCCGCTTCTGGCGTGCTGCGACCGTCGCGGACTTGTCTTTCCATCAAAGAGGTAAGCTCCGCAACGAGATCCGCTTTGTCAGCATACAGATTGTTCGACTCTGCCAGATCATCACTCAGGTTGTAAAGCTGCGCGGCGTGCTCGTCGTGACCCTTACTCCAACCACCAGAACCGGGGCCGAAGATCAGTTTCCACGGACCTTTGCGAATCGCCAGCAGCCCGCGGCTGGATTGGCTGATCGCGACTTCCCGTACGGTTTGATCGTTGCCTTGGAGAAGCGGCAGAATCGTCAAGCTGTCCTCTCCCGCATCCGCAGGCACTTTCGCACCTAGGATCTCCGCGCAAGTTGCCAGCAAATCGGCCTGATGCACAAGCTGCCCGCAGCTGGTACTTGGTCGGACAACGCCCGGCCAGCGAACGATGAAGGGCACGCGATGGCCGCCTTCCCAAACGTCAGATTTGTAGCCCCGCAATGGGCCGCTGGGAAAATGACCTTTCGCCTCCATCTCCGCCACGCCAATGTACGGAGCACAGCCATTGTCGCTGGTGAAGAGGACGAGCGTGTCGTTCGCCTTGCCGCTCGCCTGGAGAGCATCCAGAACGCGGCCCACAACGGCATCCGTTTCCATGACGAAGTCCGCATAACCACCAAGTCCGCTGCGACCCTTCCACGTCTGGTTGACCGCCAACGGTGTGTGTGGCGACGTGAGCGGCATGTACAGAAAGAATGGTTCCGGGTGCTTCGCCGCCTGTGTGATGAACTCGCCGGCCCGCTCGCCGAGCGCCGGCAGTATGGGTTCGAGTGTCCAGCCCTCAAGAGCCGGGCCTTGGAGGCTAGCCTGATTGTTGCGAAACAAGCGGGCGGGCAAAAACTCACTGGGAATCCCCACCGTTCGATCATCCTCGATGAAGCAGTACGGCGGCCAATTGGGAACGTCGGTTCCGAAATAGGAATCGAAGCCGCACGCGGTTGGTCCTCCGCCGATTGGTCGAGAGAACGCCGCTTGCCACTTCGTACGATGCTCGTCCGTCGCTTGCAGATCCTTGTCGCGGGGCTCCCGGAAAAGAGACTGATCTCGCGCATCGATCGGCCAGTCCCAACCCAGATGCCATTTGCCGATACAAGCCGTGCGATAGCCATGTTGCTTGAGCAGTCCGGCGACCGTCAGGCGATTTGGATCGATGAGTGGCTTGCCCCACAAACCAACGATCCCCGACTGCAAGCGTGTCCGCCAGTGGTATCGGCCAGTGAGCAACGTGTATCGCGATGGTGAACACACACCGGAGCTTGAATGACCGTCTGTGAATCGCATTCCCTCGGCGGCAAGCCGATCGATATGGGGCGTCGGAATCTTTCCACGCTCGGCGTTGTAGCACGCGACGTCCCCGTAGCCGAGATCGTCGGCGTAGATGACGACGATGTTCGGCTTCTGTTGGTCGGCCGGTGCGAGAACCGCACAGGACCAACAGAAAAGGACCAGGCCAGTGAGAAGCAGCGGGCGATAGAAGGTTAGCATTTTGTCTCCAACGTGATGATGGTCTCGTCGTAGCTGGCAGCGACGCGCCGGCCGGGTGGAACCTCCAGGAACTCTGCGCCGTCCCAGTAGCCGTCAACCAAACGTTGAATCAGCGAAAGATCACCAGGCACTTTCTCGAAAGCCTCATTTATTTCGTCATCAGAATAAGAAACTGCTTCCCCTCATTTCTTGCGGAATGTGATGAAACACGAGAGATGCTCACACACGATCAGCCTCGACTCCGGTGGAATCAGCCTGCCTGCGTCTGGCGGCAAACGTCCAAGTCCAATCGTGCGAAGGAGGTTCATTGTGTCGCTTGGGAAGATTCAGTCGGATAAAAAACGACCAAGGGGGGCGAGGAGAGGAGCATGACTTCAAGACCGGCTGCGCCGAGCCCTCCCGTTCACCGCATTGATATGCCATTTGGTCGGGTTAAGATTCACGTTTGTTGAAAAAATAGACAGCCCATTCGTTCGGTTCGCTATCGATTAATCGCGACGTTTGGCAGTCATTTGGAGCACTGCTTGAAGGAGACGAATAGAGATCGGGATCGTTCAAATCTGGAAGTCCATCAAGTTGGTTGACAGTGAGCTTGAGCTTGGAATCGATGATTTCTAGTTGAATAAAGCATTTGCTCATGTCGCCGGGATCGTGTCGATCTTCGTGGTGCCACGCCTTGCCACAAAGGACGTTCCCATGTTGGTGTAGGGCAAAGATTTGATACTCGCAGGACGGAAGGCCATCCCCCGTTAGCTTTATTCCAGCGATCGAGAGGTTTTCGTGAAGCGGGGATGCCGAGGTATGGAATTGGCGCGAAATCCGTATTGCATCGGGATTGTCAATTCGCTTCTCCATCAAAGCAAACGTACTTTCTGGGTCGAAGTCCCATCGGCCAGCGAAAGGAGAAAGCCGATCGTCGTTGGGCGGTGTATCGGTTTCCATGTTGCACCCGACGGAAAGAAACAGACAGAACGTAAAGGCGATTTGCAATACTGAAAGCGCGTTCATGCGACTTCTCTGGCATATCGAATAACAATCTAACCGTCTGTACTCGGACGGTTAGATTGAGCGTTGAACTGAGACGCTTGGCTGGGGGCCTATGCGGATTCATTGCCGGTTGGTCTCGACTCGCCGCATTTTAGTGCGTGCCAAGGAGACTTTGCAACTCGATGCGGCGAGAATCTCGGCAACACACGAGCGCCGGTGTTGTCGGTTGTGAGCTTTGTGGGAGCTCG